>DAORHS010000978.1:0-1500 GCA_035438165.1 Prosthecobacter sp. | reverse complement strand
CGATGCCCTGTTCCTCACCCATCAGCATTTCGACCATGTCCTGGATGCGGCGGCGGTGAAGGAGGAGCATGGCTGCCGGGTTTACGCCTTTGCGTCGTTTTCACGAGATCTCACCCTGGAACGTCTTTATGGAGCGGTGACGGGCAGTTCGTTTGAAGTGCCGGAGTTCGAGGTGGATGAACTCCTCGAAGACAAAGACGACCTGGAGGCCGTGGGTGAGACGTGGAAGCTCTACCACGTGCCGGGCCACTCCCCGGACAGCGTTTGCTTCCATCTCGAAGCTCAAAACCTGCTCTTCGGCGGCGATGTCTTGTTCCTCGACGGCATCGGTCGCACTGACTTCCCGGGCGGATCGACCCAACAACTTCTCTCGGGCATCGAGGAAAAACTCTTTGCCCTTCCCGACGCCACCCGCGTTTTCCCCGGCCACGGCGACGACACCACCATCGGCCGCGAACGCCTGGAAAATCCGTTTCTCACCTGATGCCACAATCATTCCATGACCTGACCTTCGATCAGCTCCGCGACGTGCTGGTCAGCGAAGGTCTGCGTCCGGCGCATGCGGGCACGCTTTGGAACACGCTGCACTTCAAGGCGATGGCCGATCCCCTCGCCCGCGAGGATCTAGCTCCTCCACTCAGGAAATGGCTCACGAAAGTGCTCAGCGACGGTTCGTGGATGCTCGATGTGCCGCCTGTGTCGTCGGACACGCCCAGCAGCGATGGTTTGACGCACAAGTTCCTCCTGCGCATGGCCGACGCGCAGGAGATCGAGACCGTCATCATGGGCTACACCGGCCGCCACACCGCCTGCGTCAGCACTCAGGCCGGCTGCGCGATGGGCTGCGTCTTCTGCGCCACGGGACAGATGGGATTCGTGCGGCATCTGCGCCCTGGTGAAATCGTCGCCCAGGTGCTGCATGCGCAGCGCATCCTGAAGGCGAAGGGCGAACGCGGCCTGCGCAATCTCGTCTTCATGGGCATGGGCGAGCCGCTGCACAACTATGACGCCGTGATGACCGCGCTCGACATCATCTGCGACACACGCGGCCTGAACATCGGCCCCAGCAAGATCAGCGTCTCCACCGTCGGCGTTGTGCCCGGCATTTTGCGAATGGCGGCGGAAAACCGGCCCTATAACCTCGCCGTCAGCCTCCACGCCGCCACGGAGGAAGAACGCGCGAAATTAATCCCCGCCAACCAGCGCTGGCCGCTCGCCGAACTCATCGCCGCCTGCCGCAGCTACAACGCACAAACCGGCCGCCGCATCTTCTTCGCGTGGACCTTGATCCACGGCGTCAACGACACGCCCGAGCACGCGAAACGCATCGCCGACCTGCTCCACGGCCTCGACGCCCACATCAATCTGATCCCGCTGAACCGCACCGAAGGCTACACCGGCACCGAAAGCAGTGATGCCGCCGCCGACACCTTCCACCGCATCCTCCAAGACGCCGAATTCCCCTGCACCATTCGGCAGAGACGCGGCATCGACGTCGCC
>DAORHS010000977.1:0-1508 GCA_035438165.1 Prosthecobacter sp. | reverse complement strand
GCCGCCGCCACCGCCGGTTTCGTCTGGGCGGTCGTCGAGTGGATCGTGCGTGGCAAGCCCTCCGTCCTCGGCTTCTGCTCCGGCATCGTCGCCGGTCTCGTCGTCATCACCCCCGGTGCGGGCTTCGTCACCGCCACCTCCTCCGTCATCATCGGCGTGTTTGCCGGTGTCATCCCCTTCCTTGCCGTCGCCTACCTCAAAAAACTCCTCGGCTACGATGACGCGCTCGACACCTTCGGCATCCACGGCGTCGGCGGCACCCTCGGCGCCATCCTCACCGGTGTGTTTGCCAGCAAGGAAGCCAACCCCGGCATCGAAGGCCTCCTGAACGGCCTCCTCGGCGAGCAGCTCAAGGCCGTCGCAGTCACCATCGTCTGGAGCGTCGTCGCCACGGTGATCATCGCCCTCATCGTCAAGGTGGTCGTCGGCCTACGCGTCGATCCTGAGGTGGAAAGCCAGGGCCTCGACCTCGCCGAACACGGCGAAGCCGGCTACGAACACTAATCAGTCGCAGGCACACCCTGCGCATTCTCAAAGCCGGGCCGGGTTCACCCCAGCCCGGCTCTTTTGTGCCTGGGAGGCCAAGTCACGCTGATGTTTTCAAGTACGACAAACCCTCTTGCCTGCCGATCCCGGTGCTTTCAAAGTCCGGATGGCCCTCCACTCAGCGCCTTTCCACCTTGACCTGTTTTCACCATTGACGATGAAGAGCGTGATGAACACGTGCCAGCAGATCAAGCGTCTGAACCCCGGGAAACCGAACCTGCTCAAGGAGGCGAGCAATGGCTGTCCACTATCGCCCCTGCACTTTCATGTCAGCCAGTTGCCTGACCCGTTTCCTCTTCACCCGGCTTTCCTGCCACTTCTCCGCTGAAACGCCTTTAGCAGCAGCTCAAGCGCGAGAAGCTCATTGGGAAGGTTCTTTTTCAAGGCGGCTCGGCAGCTCTTGTCGAACATCTGCCGTCCGGTCATGTGGCTGAAGTCGCGTTCGGTGTTCCGGTACAGCGGGCAGTCCCTGGCACCTTTGGCGTGGGTGCCCTTCTCTCCCAGAAAGCCGGCCAGCAGCAGCACGATCACATTCGCCAGGACCTGGTCAGTCATCGGGCCCTCAGGCTTCAAATCCTCCATCCCCGCGCAAGAGAACAGCGCCACAGGGACCTCCTTGTGGTCCGAAAAAAAAAAGAAAAAGATGCCAGGCGTTTAGTTGTTGCTGCCACGGCATTTTCGATCACCTTCTGCCGCCATGAAGCCCGTCCAATCCCCTGATCCTCAATCTCTCCCGCTCGAAGAGCAGCTCGTTGGCGTAAACGCCAAAACCGGCCTCTATCCCGGCGCGCGTTCGTGGTCTGGCGGCAGGCGGCGCATCCTCGGCAAGGGGCCGTTGGAGTCCTACTGCTATCACGTCATGTCACGCACTTGCGGTGGCGAGGTGTTCTTTGATGACGTGGAGAAGGAGGCGCTGCGGCGCGTGATCTGGCGCATGGCCGAGTTCTGTGGCATCAAGGTCG
>DAORHS010000976.1:0-1511 GCA_035438165.1 Prosthecobacter sp. | reverse complement strand
GTGTGTTCGCCGTCGCGCAATGCGCTCATGAGCGGCCTGCGCTCGCAAACGCTGGGCATTTACGATCTGGCGACCAACTTCCGCAAAGGCGCGCCGGAGGCCGTGACGCTGACGCAGCACTTCATGGCGAACGGTTATCGCGCCGAAGGTCTCGGCAAGATCTTCCACGTCGGCCATGGCAACGTGAACGATGAGGCGTCGTGGAGCGCGCCGCACTTCAGTCCGAAGACGATCAGTTACGCGCTGAAGGAGAACAACCCGCCGGAATCGACCCGCGAGCAGGCGCTGTTTGAAAACAAGCTCAAGGAACCCTGGAAGCTGCCGCGTGGAACTCCCACGGAAGCGGCGGACGTGTCGGACAATCGCTACGGCGACGGCATGATCGCCGACGAAGCGATCAAGCGCCTCGAAGCCGCCAAAGCAAAGCCCGACGAGCCGTTTTTCCTCGCCGTGGGCTTCTTGAAACCGCATCTGCCCTTCGTCGCACCGAAAAAATACTGGGACATGTATGATCCGTCCGCCTTCAAGCTGCCCGAGCTGCAAAAGGCACCCGAAGGCGCGCCTGAGTTCGCGCCGAGCTCCTGGGGCGAACTGCGCCAGTACAAAGACATGCCGGAGAAAGGTCCGGTGACGACGGAGCAGGCGATCCACCTCATCCACGGCTACCATGCGGCCACCAGCTACATGGACGCGCAGCTCGGCAAGGTGCTGGATGCACTCGACGCAAACGGTCTCGCTGAAAACACAATCATCGTGCTCTGGGGCGACCACGGCTGGCATCTCGGCGACCACGGCATGTGGTGCAAGCACACGAACTACGAGCAGGCCGCGCGCATTCCCGTCATCGTCGCGGCACCTGGCATTCAACCTGCACGCACGCAGGCGCTCATCGAAACCTGTGACATCTACCCCACACTCGCCGAACTCGCTCAGCTTCCTGCGCCGCCGCAGGGCGACGGCCGCAGTTTCGCCTCCGTCTTGAAGGATCCGAACTCCAGCGTGCGCGATCACGCCATCCACGTTTATCCGCGTGGCGGAGGTTTGATCGGCCGCGCCATCCGCACGCAACGGCATCGCCTTGTGGAGTGGAAAAAGCCCGGCGATCCCGCTGATTCGGCCATTCTCGAACTCTACGACTACGAAGCCGACCCCGCAGAAACGAAGAACCTCGCCGCCTCACAACCCGAAGTCGTCGCCGGACTGCGTAAACTCCTCGCCACACACCCCGAGGCGAAACCGCAGATCTCGAACAAGACCACCACAACCAAAGCCTCTCCCAAGAAACCCGCTCAAGATCGCGGCAAGATGTTCGACCAACGTGACAAGAACAAAGACGCCCAGCTCACCAAGGAAGAATTCCTCCTCAACCAGCCCGATCCTGACGAAGCCCCGAAGCGTTTTCCCATCTTCGACAAAGACGGCAACGGCACCCTGAGCCGTGACGTTCGTGACCCGCAACCTGATCGAGGGCGGTTTCGCGGGGCCTGTGCTTCCTGTCAATCCAAAGGCCG
>DAORHS010000975.1:0-1519 GCA_035438165.1 Prosthecobacter sp. | reverse complement strand
ATCTCCTGCACGGATGGAGCAAGCCGTTGCTGGGTCAGATGGTGAGCCTGGTGAACGAGCTGTCTGATGAAACGGTTCTGAACATTGACGATCCGAAGCTGGAGAACGTCACGAACTTCATCGGGTTCCTCTTTTCATTGATCGTCATCCTCGGCCTCGGATTCATGGCCACCAACGTCATCGGTGTGCACATCGTCACCGCCGTGGACAAGCTGCTGCTGCGCATCCCGCTGGTGGCGGTGATTTACAAGCCGCTCAAGCAGGTGATCGACGCCTTCCGCGGTCTCGGCGGGGCCAGACAGAACAATTTCAAACGAGTCGTCTTCGTGGACTACCCTGTGCCAGGCATGCGCATGCTCGGCTTTGCCACCGGACAATTCTGTGACTCACAGAATGGCAAGGCCATGACCTGTGTGCTCCTGCCCACCGCTCCGAGCCCCATGACGGGGTTTCTGCTCGTGGTGGACTCGGAGAAGGTCACCGACGCGCCGATCACGCTGGAAGAGGCGATGAAAATGATCATTTCCGGCGGTCTGGTGGTGCCTGCCGCTTCGGTGGCTCCGTTGAATCAGAAAAACATGACGGCCGCTTTGCCGGAGCGTATCGAGAAGCCCGAAGAGATTCTGGACCTTCCTGCCGGTCTGCCGCGTGCCGAGGACTTCGACGCGGGCGACACGGAAATCCTGGCCCAGTCCATGGACATCAAGAGCGGCAAGCGCTGGCTCCGTGCCCTGCCGTGGAAGAAACGCTGATTCAACGGTGATCATCGACTGGAAATCCTGGCAGCCTGGCGTCCGTGCGACGCTGATGTTCGTCATCGACGAAGCCAGCCGGGAAGTGCTGCTGATCCGAAAAAAGCGCGGACTCGGTGCGGGCAAAATCAACGGGCCCGGAGGCAAAAGGGATCCTGGAGAAACGTCGCTTCAATGCGCCGTCCGTGAAACGCAGGAAGAACTGGGTGTCACAGCCCTGAATCCGGCTCATCACGGCGAACTTTGGTTTCAGTTCGTGGACGGTTTGTGCATGCACGTCGATGTTTTTGTCGCCACACAGCACGAGGGCGAGGCGGTGGAAACTCCCGAGGCGGTGCCGGTCTGGACCTCGCTCGACGCGCTGCCTTTCGATCAAATGTGGGAGGATGACATCCACTGGCTGGCGCAGACGCTGGTCGAACGCCGCCGGTTCGTAGGGCGGTTTGCCTTTGATGAAGACCGCATGCTGTCTCACGAAGTGAAGTGGCTGTAGCTTTTTTGGTTCCAAGCCGGTGCTGATCCCGGTTATCATGCCAGCATGAAATGCCATCGGATCCTTTGCGCCTGTCTCCTGCTTCATTTTGCCTCTGATGCAGCGGCGGTTGAGCCGCCGAACATCGTGCTGGTGATGGCAGATGACCAAGGCTGGGGGGACATGGCCTACAATGGTCATCCGCATCTCAAGACGCCGAATTTTGACGCCCTGGCCAAGGAGGGTATCCGCTTTGACCAGTTTCATGCGGCGGCGCCCGTGTGTTCGCCGACTC
>DAORHS010000974.1:0-1525 GCA_035438165.1 Prosthecobacter sp. | reverse complement strand
CCGACATGCACGCCATCCAGCGCCGCCAGGACAAGGCCGAAAAGAACGCCAAAAGAGGCGAAAAAGACGCGAAGGCCGAACTCGCCATCTGCGAGAGGCTGATCCCGCATTTCGACGCCGGAAAACCCGCCGTGACGCTCGAAATGACCGAGGACGAGCGCAAGCTGGTGAAATCGTTCTTCCTGCTCAGCTCCAAGCCCTGCATCTTCGCCTGCAACGTCGCGGAAAACGATCTCGCCGCCGCGTCAAACGATCCCGACAACCATCCCTTCGTCGGCAAGGTGCGCGAGTATGTGAAACATGCCCACGAGGCCAGCGCCGTCGTCGTCAGCGCCGCCATCGAGAGCGAGCTGACCGACCTCAGCGATGAAGAGGCCAAAGCCTACCTTGCTGACATCGGCGTCACGGACAGCGGCGTCTCCCGCTTGATCAAAGGTGTTTACGATCTCCTCGGCCTTCAGACTTATCTGACCACCGGCGAGAAGGAAACCCGCGCCTGGACCATCACGAAGGGCATGAAGGCTCCGCAGGCTGCCGGCGTCATCCACGGCGACTTCGAGCGCGGCTTCATCGCGGGTGAAATCGTGCCTTACCACGACCTCGTCGAGCTCGGCTCCTACGCCAAGTGCCGCGAGAAGGGCAAGCTCCGCATTGAAGGCAAAGAATACGTCATGAAGGACGGCGACGTCGTCGAGTGGCGCTTCAACGTTTGATTCAGACGGAAGCGCGGGCCTCCCGCCCTCACCCTCTTACTCCTTCCAAACCCGCCCCTGACCCGTGCGGAGCGAACGTTCCAGGCTGCCGAAGAGCGAATTGAGCCTGGTCTCGTCCTTGAGTACAAACTCCACCGTGTGCGCGTGCGTGGAGGCGGGGTAGTTCTTCACCACCTTCGGCTCCGTCAGTGAAGGCGAAACCCGCCCCGCCGCCGACTCCACCGCGCTGCGCGCCCGGTCCAGCGCCTGCTGGCCTGCATTGACCATGTTGCTGCCTTCCACCTTCACCGGCTCCAGAAAGTAAAAACGCACGATCTGCGCGGAGTTGAGCGTGACGTTTACCTCCACCACCCGCGCCACGCTGTCGGAGACATATTCGTGCTTGGAGAGCGCGATGATCGAGTTGCAGCGCACGATGTAGTTGCCGCCTTTGAGCTGTCCCTGCCACAGACCATCGCGCGTCACCTCATCCTGCTGCCCTGCCTGGCCCGCGGGCTGTTGGCCCGGTGCCGTTTGGGCATGAAGAGAAACGACGGCAAACAGACCGAGGGCAGTGAGGAGCGTTTTCATGAGGTGGATGCGGCGGAGGTTAGCATGGCCCCGGCATGGGTGAACAACCCTTTCTTTGATGAAACGTTTCACGCAGACCGGTATGTGTGGCCGGAAAGGGCCATCCGCAAAAGCGGCATCATCCATTCAGTTTCGGCCCCTGGCGGCGTACTTTATCTCCGATCACCACCCCACGCGCACCATGCTCAAATTCACCGACAAAGGCTCCGTCACCACCTGCGATGGTGTGACGCGTCGCGATT
>DAORHS010000973.1:0-1533 GCA_035438165.1 Prosthecobacter sp. | reverse complement strand
GTCGTGCGGGGAAACGCCACCGAGCCGCACCGCCTTCGCGGCTTCGCCAGCCAGACGGCGCGCGAGCTCGTCACTGTCGCTGTTGAAGCTCACGCAAACGCCGACCGCGTGATGAACACCACGCCGCCGTGCTCGCGCAAATCAGCGCACAACGCCTCGGCGAGACGACGCGAGCCGCCGACGCACATCTGCGCCTTGCGCGGGCTCGCGAGCAGCGCGGGAATGGAATGACCGAAGCCCTTCTGGCGTAGATCGACTTCACGCAGGCCGTTGAAGAACAGCAGGCCCGCACGCACCGCCGGATGCTCAAACTCGCGCATCACGAACTCGATCGGTGAGAGCGCCTGCACTTCCAGCAGCGTGCGTCCGAGTTCCGTCTGCTTCAGCGCTGCGAGACGCTCCTCCGGCGGCAGCGGTGCGTTCTGCGCCTCGGGAATCAGAATCTGCTCCACGATGGGACGAAAGCGCTCCGTCCACTCGCGCAGGCGGTCCGCATCACGTGGCGAGATGGCGGCAAATGACGCGAAGGTTTTTTCAAAGTCCGTCCACCACTCCAGCACGCGGTTCTCCGGCAGGATCATCGCCACATTGAGCTCCGGCTCGAGATAGCGCACGCCGTAGCGCTCCACCTCCAGCTCGCGATACCAGGGCATGGCCGTGATGCCGCGATGGAAGAAGGAATGCGTGTTGTGCTTGAAGCCGGAGCCGAGAGGAACCTCCTCCGTCGCCAGGCCGCCGCCCGCAGTGTCGTTCTGCTCCACCACCGCCACCTTCATGCCTGCACGCGCGGCATAGCACGCGAGCACGAGCGCATTGTGGCCGGAACCGAGGATGATGCCGTCGTAGATCATGGTCACCTCCCATAACGTGACCCTGCCGCTGGTTTCATGCGTTAGATTGCCGCGCCAGGATCTTCAAAGTCATCCGGATCCACGCTGCGCTGAATCATGCCCGCCGCCACGGTGTTATTGGTCTGTTCATCGACGAGGATGAAGCTGCCGGTGGTGCGATTCTTTGCATATGGATCGAAGAAGATCGGCGCCGCGCAGCGGATGCGCACGCAGCCGATGTCGTTGAGCGCGAACTCCTTGCTCTCGGTGGATTTTTCCAGCGTGCTGATGTTCACCTTGTAGAGCACGTCGGTGACAATGGCGCGCACGTCGTTGGTGGTGTGGCGCAGGTGGAAGCGGCCGCGCGGCTTGAGGATCTTCTTGTCCGCAAACCAGCAGATCATGGCGTCGAACTCATGCGTGGTCTGCGCCGGCTGCGCGGCCTGCACGATCATGCCGCCGCGGCTGGTGTCGATCTCGTCAGCGACGGTGATGCTGTAGCTGAGCTGCGGGGTCGTCTCCTCCTGCGGGCCTTCATAGGTGTGCAGGCCGGTGATCTTCGTCTTCATCTCGGACGGATAGACGAGCACCTCATCGCCCACGCGGAAAGTGCCGCTGGCCATGCGGCCGGCGAAGCCGCGGTAGTCATGCAGATTGCCGAGCTTGGCGTCCTCGCGGTCGGAGATCGGGCGGATGACCCACT
>DAORHS010000972.1:0-1538 GCA_035438165.1 Prosthecobacter sp. | reverse complement strand
CCGCCGGTGATGACTTCCTCCTGCATCGACTCCGGCCAGTGCCTGTTGCCCACGATGTCGATCCCGCAGAACTTCCGCAGGCCGTCCGTCTTGATGATCTGGCCGCTGTAGGGCAGTTGGAAGCGCTCCAGCAGGAAATGCGGGATGCCGTGGCGGTTGGAAACGTGCGAGTCTTCTTCCAGCGACGTGCTCACCTCCATCGGTCGCGCCCAGAACATGCCCGCCGCGCCCGCCACCATGATCGGCTGGCCCCATTTCGTGAAGGCCGTGCCCCAGGCGTTCGCCGGCATGCCGGTCGGATACGGATTCAGCCGCCCGCTCTTCGGGTAGTAGTGCCAGAAGCCCGCGCCGTAGAGCGTCTTCGTGCCATGCGCCGTCGTCACACGCGAGTAGCAGTGCAGGCCCTGATGCATCACCAGCGCGCCATCGGGTGCCCAGATGAAACTGTTCAGGCACTGATGCGTGTCCCCCGTGCCGAAGCCGCTGAACACCACCTCGCGCCGGTCCACGCGATCATCGCCATCGTCATCGTGCATCAGCCACAGCTTCTCGCCCTCACCCACATACACCGAGTGGCCGTTTGGCGACTTCACACCCGCATCACGCGGTGCCAGCTCCATGCCCATCGGCTGGCTCAGCCCGCCGGTGAAGACCGTGCGCTTGTCCGCACGTCCATCGTGATTCGTGTCTTCCAGAATGATGATCTTGTCATCCGACACGGTCCCCGGCTTCGCCTGCGGGTAATCACTCGTCTGCAACACCCACAAGCGCCCGCGCTCGTCCCAGCGAATCGCGATGGGATTCGGAATCCCGTCCGCCTCGCTCGCAAACAGGTTCACCTCGAAGCCATCCAGGACTTTGAACGATTTCAGCTCTGCTTCGAGGGAATGATCTGGTGGTGGCTCGCCAACGGAGATGCCTTTCTTCTTCGATTGCTGGGCAAATGCGACGCTGCACATGATCAACACGGCCACATACACTTTCATGGCAGTTTGCCTCCCAGTTCGTTCGCCAGTTTCCATATCTCGTTCTCCTTCGCTTCGATCAGCGGTTTGAATTGCTCCACCTCGCCCGGAAACCAGCGCTGCGTCGGATCGGTGTGATCGCGGCTGCTCGGCTGCGAGGTGCGGTCTCCATGCAGAAACGCCCAGTTCGCCGGCCGCCAGTAGCGATGCCACAGTGTGTTCTTCTCGCCGATCAGCGCCTTCAATCGAGCATCTGGTGCTTTCACATCGTCACCCCAGAGCCTCGCCATGCTCATTCCAAATGATGCCGCGCCAGCCGAGGTCAGATTCAGCCCATCACGCGTCGATCCTGGCTGCAAATCATCCTCTTGAGCCGCAAACAAGGCTCCACGCTGCTTTGCGGCCACCGCGATCACCTCCGCATACTTCTTCAGTGCCGCATTGTGTTTTACCAGCTCGCCTTCAAACACCGGTGGCTCCACCAGCACCAATCGTGGCGTCACCTCCGCGCACGTCGTCACCATCTTCTCTAGCGCCGCTCGAAATTCCGCCAATCCCGCTTCACCACGCTCC
>DAORHS010000971.1:0-1549 GCA_035438165.1 Prosthecobacter sp. | reverse complement strand
CTTTGATCGCCGATTATCATCGCGGCACCACGCGCTCGCTCGCTACGGGCATTCACATGACTGGTTTGAGCGTGGGCACGGGTCTCGCGGGAATCGGCGGCTGGGTGGCGGAGAAACACGGGTGGTCCGCAGCGTTCGATGTGTTTGGGCTGTTCGGAGTTGTCTATGCCGTGGCGTTGTTGTTCGTGCTGCGTGACCCGCCACGCGAGAGCGCTGACACGACCCCGACCACGGCGCAGCCACGACTCGGCCAGGCGCTCACCAGCTTGTTCAGCAGCGGCCCGTTTCTTCTGCTGCTCGCCTTCTGGGGCCTGCTGGCGCTGGCAGGCTGGGCGGTGATTGGCTGGATGCCCACCTTTTTCAAAGAGCAGTTCAAGCTCGATCAAGGTGCGGCAGGCATCTCAGCCACGAGCTTCCTGGCGGTGGCGATGTTTATCGGCAAGCTCGTCGGCGGTGCCTGGGCGGATCGCTGGAGCCGAACGAATGATCGTGCGCGCATCCTCGTGCCCGCCATCGGCTTGTTCATCGCCGCGCCTGCGACGCTGCTGGTGGCCAACACCGGCATGCTCGCGCTCGCCATCGCCGGACTGTCGATCTACGGGTTCACGCGCGTGTTTTCTGACGCCAACTTGATGCCCATCCTCTGCCAGGTGTCCGACAGCCGCTACCGTGCCACAGGTTATGGCGTGCTGAACATGTTCTCCTGCATCGTCGGCGGACTCACGGTGTACATCGGCGGTGTTTTGCGCGATGCGCAGATCAATGTCGGCACGCTGTTTCAATGCGCCGCTGGCGGATTGCTCGTGTGCGGGGTTTTGATGGTGATGGTGAAGCCCCAACAGAAGCGTATTCCGACGTCATGAAATTCTTCCCTTTGGTTCCAATGATGGCCGCGGTGTCCTTTTTGCACGCAGCCGAGCCCATTGAGTTCACCGTGAAACTCGAAACGGTGATGAAACACGATGACGGAAAGTTTCTCTGGTTCCATCCACGCGCGACGGCGATTCCAGGCGGTGTGGTGATGACGATCCAGAAGCACCTCAAGGTCTCCGACTACTACTCGGGCCTGCATTTCATGCGACGCGACGGCGCGGATGGCGCATGGACGGCGCCGCTGCTGCCACCGGAGATCGACTGGCAGCCGCAGCCGGACGGCGTGACGATCAGCGTGGCCGATGTGACGCCTGGGTGGCACGAGAAAACCGGAAAGCTTATCGCCATCGGTGCGCGTGTTCGCTACAGCCCAAAAGGGAAGCAGCTCGAAGATGTGAAGCGTGCGCATCAGACCGTGTATGCCGTGTTCGATCCCAAAAAATCGAAATGGACGCCCTGGCAAGTGCTGGAGCTGCCGGCGGACGACGAATTTAATTTCGCGCGGAATGCGTGCTCGCAGTGGCTGGTGAAAAGCGACGGAAAGCTGCTTGTGCCGCTCTACATCGGCCAAAGCGCCAAAGATCGTTTCAGCACGACGGTGGCCGAGTGCCGCTTTGAGGGTGAAAAGCTCGTTTACGAGCGGCATGGCAACGTTCTGCGGCTCGACGTGGCCCGC
>DAORHS010000970.1:0-1552 GCA_035438165.1 Prosthecobacter sp. | reverse complement strand
AGGCGCTTTCCGCTATTTCTCCAACACTCCAGCACTCCAACACTCCCGGACCTTTCGCCGATGCCTGGGAGACCTTGCTCAAAGACCTCAACGTTCCCGGCGCCCTCGGCTCCATCTTCGGCACGCTGAACAAACTCAAACCCGCCGCACTGTCCGCAGAAGAAGCCACCGCCACGCGCAGCGGTCTCCACTTCATGCTCAACGCTCTGGGCCTCCACCTTCCCGCCATTGTTGATGAAGCCGCCACCGAAGTTCCCGCCGACATCCAGGCGCTTGCCCAACAGCGCTGGGACGCCAAGCAGGCGAAAGATTGGGCCGCCGCCGATGCTTTGAGAAAACAGCTCGAAGCCGCCGGCTGGCTGATCAAAGACAGCAAGGAAGGATTCACCGTCGTTCCGAAGTGAGTTGTCTCAGAGCAATCATCATTGCGCTCCGACATCCACTTTCACATCCACCTCCAGCCCCACAGGCAGTGGCTGGCCGGTTTCGAGGTCGATCAGCACCTCACGCATATCGAGGTTCTTCCGCTCCTTCAAACTGTGGGGAAAGACCGTCCTTCTTCCCCATCACGGACTTCAAGAATGCCACCCTGCCTTGGAGGCACCGGTGTGACTCGTCATGGGTGATGATCGTGGCGGCCTGTCCTTCCTTCAGACGCAAGGCATAGGTCTCGTCAAACTCAGCCGGGACACATCCGAAAAATCAGTGCCGGTCCCGACAACCAAAAGAATATAGCCGATGAAACTCATGTGCGTGATGACGCCGAAGAGAACTGGTTGACGAGAAACAATTTTGTCGAGCACGTCAACAACTCTATATCCGACAGTTGGAAACTGTCAGGCGAAGTCACATGCAAGCCGCCTCATCTTTGGAGTGAGCGGTCTAAAAAACCATTTCCGAGTCTTCCGTGTTCTGTAGGCCATCCATTCTGGCCGCTGCGAAGCTACGATTCGAGTTCCAGCGCCTCGACACCCGCATACCTCGCGCACAGCGCTTCGATCTCGTCTTTCTCCATCACCATGAACGCAGTCGATAACGCGTCAGACAAGGCGGCGGTGGGGGCGAGGGCGTAGGTGCGGCGGCTTTGGATGGGGACGGGCTGGAAGAGGCGCGGGTTCATGATGTGGGCGCCCTGGACGGCGAAACCGGAGCCGCTGACGGCGCGGTTGGTGAGTGCGAGCCGCTGCGCACCGCCCCCGAGGGTGATGGCCCACGCTTCTTTGCCGGTCGGAGCGCCGATGGCGAGGATGGTGCTGTCGCCGGCGTTGAGGACGAAGTTGGAGATCTTCCAGTCTTGGAGAAGATCGGCGCATTGGTCGAGCGTGTAGCCTTTTCCCATGGCGCCGAGGTCGAAGATCATGCCGGTGGCATTCACGGTGACGCGCATGGTTTCTTCTTCGAGCTCGAAGCGGTGGCTTCCGATGATCTGACGCGCCTGATCAAGCACGTCTTTGCTGACCTGACGGGGCTCGCCGCCGTGGGTGACAAACAAGGCCATGAGCGGGCCGATGGTGACGTCGAAGGCGCCATGTGTTTCTTCATGCATGGCCTT
>DAORHS010000969.1:0-1555 GCA_035438165.1 Prosthecobacter sp. | reverse complement strand
GTGAGATGAAATCCAGGCCGACGGGATGTTCTCCGTAGAGGCAGGCGTAAGCATGTCTTCTGAGGAAGACGTGAACGCAAGGACGCTCGTCGGAAGGCTGACGCATTCCGCAACGAACCGAGCGGACACAGCTTGACCACGCGCGCGCACCACCGCAGCATACGCGGCTCGCATGAACCCGCCGCCAACCATCGCCTGCCTCGGTCCTGAGGGCAGTTTTTCGCATCTGATCACGCAGATGCGCTTTCCCGGCGTGGCGGTGAGCCTGCGGGACAATGTGGGCGATGTGTTTGACTTCCTCGCCTCGAATCCCGAGGCGCTGGGCATCGTTCCCATCGAAAACTCGTCCGGCGGATTCATCATCGACACGGTGGACCGGCTGGTGGATGCGCGCTGCGCGCTGCGCATTCTCGAAGAATTGACGCTGGATGTGAAACTGGCGCTGCTGGGCCGAGAAGGGGAGAAAATCACCTCGATCCACTCTCACGCGATGCCGTTTTACCACGGCGATGATTGGCTGAAGACGAACTACCCGGACGTGAAACGCGTCGTGGAGCCGAGCACGGCCAAAGCAGCGGAAAAAGCCGTCGCCACACCCGGAGCGGCGGCGATTGGGCCACGTCAGAACGCCGAACGGCACGGCTTGCAGATTCTGCATTTCCCGATTGCGGGCGAGGTGCCGAACATCACGCAGTTTTATCTGATCGGGCATGCTGCGAACACGCCGTCGCTCGAACACAACCGCACGGCGCTCGTGGTGGAGCTGCCGGACCGTCCGGGCAGCCTGTGCCGCTTCCTCACGCCGCTGAGCGAGAACGACATCAACATGAAGCGTCTCGAATCACGCCCGATCCGCGGTCAGCCGAACAAGTATCGCTTCTACATCGAGATCGAAGGCTCAACGGCGGATGCGCGTGTGCAGAAGGCGCTGGAGCAAACGCGAGCGGACGGCGCGACGATCCGCAGCGTGGGGTCGTATTCGGCGGAGCGGAGATTTGAATCCTAACCAACCATGAAGAACATCATCCCCTGCCTGCTGGCACTTTCACTCGGCCTGAACGCCGCCGAAACCATCTCAAAACGTGCGAGCGAGATTGATCCGCGTGCCAAGGAGCATCCTGAGATCGACTTCGTGTTCACGGACAAGAAGGGCAAGCCGCAGGACATGCAGAACGCGAGCGTGGACACGAAGGTGAAAACGCAGGGCAAGCTGGTGATCTGGCTCATGGGACACAACGCGGGTTTGTTTGAGCGGCTGAACAGCTACGGGCTGCATGCGATCCAGGTGCATTACGCGAACAAGTGGTTCGGCATCATTCCGGCGGCGCGACGCGATGATGGCGAGACTTTGGGCAACATCCGCCTCGAAGCGGCGACGGGTGAGGATCACAGCGACTTGGTAAGCATTCCGCAGCCGGACGGGATGATGGAGCGCTCGTTTCAGTTTGTGAAATGGCTCGAGAAGGAGAATCCCGCGGGCAAGAGGAAGCAGTTCATGAGCAAGGACGGCAGAGGACTGGCCTGAGACAAGGTGATAGTGACAGTCTACTCGAAC
>DAORHS010000968.1:0-1560 GCA_035438165.1 Prosthecobacter sp. | reverse complement strand
CGGTGCCCGGCGTGCGCCTCACGCTGGTGGATTCCGATTTGAAGCTTGTCGGTTATGGCGACACCGACGCCAGCGGCATCGCCACCGCGCCCGGTGCCACGCCGGCCTTTGTGCTCGCGGAAAAAGACGGCGACTGCGCCGTGATCGAGTGCAACGACAGCGGCATCCACGTGCCCTATGACATCTCGCAGGCCTGGGAAAACGTCTGGCAGCCGCAGCGGCGCACGTTTGTGTTTTCGGACCGCCCTCTCTACAAGCCCGGTGACACTGCACACTTCAAAGCACACACGCGTCTGCTCACCGGCGATGATTTGAGCCTCGACCAGGCCCCTGCGGAAGGCCGTCTCGTGATTCGTGATCCCCGTTATCGCGTGGTGATCGACAAGCCGGTCACCTTCACCGCCAGCGGCGCCTGGGCTGATGATGTGGTGTTGCCCACCGGTCCCGCAGGCTGGTACGATCTCTCGATCAATCTCAAGTCGCCCAATGCCAACAGCCAGAGCAGCGACGGCGGCGGCATGACCTTCCGCATCGACGACTACAAGCCCAACACCTTTGAGGTGAAGCTAGACACGAAGGCGATCAAGTTCCAACCCGACCGCATCCGGGTTCCGCTCAGTGCCAACTACTACATGGGCAAAGCCCTCTCCGTCGCCAAGGTGCAGTGGAGCGCGAACTCGCAGCGCGATTACGAGGCCCCCGAGGCCTATCGTCAGTATCACTTCGGTGAAGCACCCTACTGGTCCCATTATGCCCAGGATCGTGATGCCGACGGCGACTACGCGGGGCACGAGAACGACGATGTGGAAAACGAATGGTTTGTGAATGGCGATCTCTACCTCGCCGACGACGGCACCGCGGCGCTCGAGATGCCGCAGCCGCCGCCGGATCGTGCCGCCCTGCCGCAGCGCGTGCGGGTGAATGCCGAAGTCACCGACATCAACGAGCAGACGATCAGTTCCGCCGCCGAGTTTGAAGTCCCCGGCGCGAATTTCCTGCTCGGCCTCAAAGGCCCCGACTATTTCGGCAGTGCCGGCAAGCCGCTCCAGCTTGAAGTCGTCGCCATTGATTCCAAAGGTGCTCCAGCGAGAGAAAACGTGCGCGTCGAGATCAAGGTTGAGCGTCAGGAGTATCACACGCTCAAGATCGCCACGGCGGGCGGCGGATCGACCACGAAGGACCAGGTCATTCTGCGCGAGGAACTGAAGCAGAGCGTTGATTTGAAATCTCCGACCGCTGGTTCGGCTCCCTCGGCCAGCGTTCCGTTCACTCCGGCCGCTGGAGGTGTTTATTTTGTCACGGCGGAGTCGGTGGATGCCAAAGGCACCAAGGTGCTCTCGCGCATGCCCTTCTATGCGGTCGGTGGCAATGAATTCCCGTGGGCGATGGAGGACGGCAACCGCATGAACCTCCAGCCGGAGAAGACCAAGCTGAAGCCGGGTGAAGACGCCGTCATCGTGGTGAAAACGCCCATCGCCGGCACGGCGCTTGTCACGTTGGAGCGCAACAAACTGCATCGTCAGTTCGTCACCGAGCTCACGCTCGACAACCCCATCATCC
>DAORHS010000967.1:0-1566 GCA_035438165.1 Prosthecobacter sp. | reverse complement strand
GCCGCCGCCCGCGCCACTGATGCTCGGCTGCCGAACCGCCGGATCGAAAAACGTCCACACCTTGCCGCTGCTCTTCACGCCTTTGTGCAGCGACGTGTGCAGGTTGTTCCAGCCGTCTCCCACCGTCCAGAACCAGCGCAGGTATTTCAAAATGGGATGATCATCCGCGATCACACGATCCACCGGGAAATCCTTCAACTTCGTCCAGTCCACACCGCCCTTCGTCGTGATTTCAGACGGGGCGTCCGCGTTGGCGAACTTCTTGTAAGCCTCCACATCCACCGCGTTGAAGCTCACCTGGCTGCTGTCACGCACCTCCGTGTCGATCAACGCCGTGGTGAAGGCTGGATGGTCGCCATAGGCCTTCGCCACACTCATTCCCACCACCTGGAAAAACGGCGCGAACTCCGGCGTCGATGCCGCGATGTCCTGCCGCACGTACGGCTTTCCGGCACGATCCACGCGCAGGTTTTTCGGATCGCTCTCCAAGGCACGGCTCGGTGAGAGGCTGGCGACGACTTCGAGGCCATTTTTGAGCGCGTCGTCGAGCATGACGCGGTTCTTCGCGATCACCTCCGGCTTCGCGGGCGGTCCGACGGCGCGGTTGGCCCAGAGCGAGCCGTAGTCTGCTCCCAGGCCGATGAAGTGTGTGAATCCGATGTCTTTGAGTCGCGGAATCTCGCCACCACCCGCACCCCACATGATCACCGGCATGCGTGGCGGCAGGCGCGGTACGATTTGCAGCGTCGTGGCCTGCTCCGTGGCGTAGTCGCCGGTCTCAAACCTCGCCCGCAGGACGTATTCTGCGGCTTTGAGCGACGTGTTGAGCACATACTTCGCTGTGAAGCTCTTTCCGGCCGCGAGATCGGGCACGATGAAGTTTTCGTCCTTCGCACCCAGATTCACCGACAGCTTCGCGCCTGTCATTGTTTCGCGCCGCAGATTGGTCACCACGATCTCTACCGGCTTTGCCGTCTCCATGCGCCGCCACACCTGCCGCGTCGTCGCGATCTGCATCGCCACCCGCTCAAAACTCAGCACGCCCTCGCAGATGCGCACTTCGTCGATCAAACCGGGGAAACCGCCGTAATTGCTGCCCAGTCTGTCGCCGATGCTCAGCTCCTTTTTACCCGGAACGACCGCTCCATAGCCTTCGAGCTTCGCGCCACCCGCTGCCGTGCCATTGCGATAAAATTTCCCCTCGCCCGCCCCATCGTAAGTGAAGGCCACATGCTGCCATTCTTCGCCCATCTTAAAGGGCAGCGAGTGGATCGTCTTCGACTCCGCGCCGAAGCCCAGCGTCACAAACATCCGCCTCAGTCCGCCTTTGTCCGCCTCGCCGATCTGCCACTGGTAGTCCGTGTGATCGACATACTTCTTGTCGAGCAGGTAGCAGCGCAGCTCCGGTTTGAACTCCGCCTTCGCCTTGATCCACATCTCCATCGTGAACGCCCCCTTCACCGGCGGCACGCTCGCCAGCGCCGCATGCCGCTTGTCCTGCACTGGAAAGCCGGGAAACGACTCCAAGGCACCGCCAAAGCGGCCTTTTGGATTCAAAACGGCTCC
>DAORHS010000966.1:0-1568 GCA_035438165.1 Prosthecobacter sp. | reverse complement strand
GACATTTCCTCCCGTGCGGCCAAGGAAGCCTGCGATGACGGACGCGGCGTCGGCCCTGGTGGTCGCGGTGTGTATCTCGACTTCGCGGAGGCGATCGGGCAGTTCGGTCAAAAGACCATCGCCGAGCGCTACGGCAATCTTTTCGCCATGTATGAAAAGATCACCGGTGAAGACGGCTACAAGCAGCCCATGCGCATCTACCCCGCCGTGCATTACACGATGGGCGGCCTCTGGGTGGACTACAACCTCATGAGCAACCTCCCCGGCCTCCATGTGCTCGGCGAGGCGAACTTCTCCGACCACGGCGCGAACCGCCTCGGTGCCTCCGCGCTGATGCAGGGCCTCGCCGACGGCTATTTCGTCATTCCGACGACTATCGCGAACTACCTCGTGCATCAAAAGCCCGGCAGCGTCACCACCGAGCACCCGGAGTTCAAGAATGCGCTCGAAAACTGCGCGGCGCAGATGAAGCGCTTCCTCGACATCAAAGGCAAACGCAGCGTGGACAGCTTCCACCGCGAACTCGGCCTCCTCGTCTGGGACAAATGCGGCATGGCTCGCGACCACGCCGGCCTCACGGAGGCTCTCAAACGCATCCCCGAGCTGCGTGAGGAATTCCACAACAACGTCTTCGTCCCCGGCAGCGGCGACGCCTGCAATCCCGAGCTCGAAAAAGCCGGACGCGTGGCCGACTTCATGGAGTTCGCCGAACTCCTCTGCCTCGACGCCCGCACGCGTGAGGAAAGCTGCGGCGGCCACTTCCGCGTCGAACATCAGGAAGAAGGCGAGTGCAAACGCGACGACGAAAACTTCTGCCACGCCGCCGCCTGGGGCTACACGGGCGACTTCGCCAAGCCCGAACTCAACAAAGAGCCGCTGACCTTCGAAGAGGTCCATCTCGCCGTCCGCAGTTACAAATAACGCCCTTTTCAACGTCCCATGTCCCAACTCAATCTTCACCTCAAAGTCTGGCGTCAAAACGCAGGCCAGCCCGGTCACTTCCAGGACATCGATGCTCCGGACATTCCGGACCATGCCTCGTTCCTCGAAATGATGGACATCGTGAACGAGCGCCTCATTTCCAAAGGCCAGGAGCCCGTCGCCTTCGACCACGACTGCCGTGAAGGTATCTGTGGCATGTGCTCCATGCAGATCAACGGCGTGCCGCACGGCCCAGAAAAAGCCACGACAACCTGCCAGCTGCACATGCGCAAGTTCCGCACGGGCGACACCATCTGGGTCGAGCCCTTCCGCGCGAAGGCCTTCCCCGTCATCAAAGACCTCGTCGTCGATCGTGGTGCGTTTGATCGCATCCAGC
Organism: Prosthecobacter sp.; assembly: GCA_035438165.1. Classification (GTDB taxonomy): domain Bacteria; phylum Verrucomicrobiota; class Verrucomicrobiia; order Verrucomicrobiales; family Verrucomicrobiaceae; genus Prosthecobacter. The sequence continues at coordinate 250 of DAORHS010000966.1, read as the reverse complement.
AGGCCGGTGGTTTCATCAGCGTGCGCACCGGTGCACCGCAGGACGCGAACGCACTGCCCATCGGCAAAGTCGTGGCTGATGCCGCGATGGACGCTGCGGCGTGCATCGGCTGCGGTGCCTGTGTGGCCGCGTGCAAAAACGCCAGCGCCATGCTCTTCGTCTCCGCCAAGGCAGGTCAGCTCAATGTTCTGCCGCAAGGCCAGCCTGAAAAGGATCGCCGCACGCTCGGCATGGTCCGCCAGATGGACAA
>DAORHS010000965.1:0-1576 GCA_035438165.1 Prosthecobacter sp. | reverse complement strand
ATCCCACGCTGCCAGCCGGTGTGCTCGGTCCCGACCTCGTGCAGGTTTCCGCACCCTTCGGCCGGAATGATCTCCTCGACCACATCTTGAACCTCTCGAAGTTCATCGATGAAAAATTCCGCCTGGTAACAGTGAAGACGAGCGATGGACAAACCCTCACCGGCAGTTTGGAGAGCGAGGACGATGAACGCGTCGTGTTAAAACCCAATCCGCTCGCGCCGGAGACCGTCGAGGTCGGCAAAGCGATGATCAAGCAGCGCACGATCTCCGAAATCTCCCCCATGCCCGCCGGCCTGCTCAATTCGCTGAAGGCGGAGCAGATTCTCGACCTGCTGGCGTGGTTTGAGACGATGAAATGAGCCAAGCATCGTCCGCCTCACAGTTTTTGATTGTTCTCCGCGGCCTTCCACGCTTGAATGCGCGCCATGTTCGCCGCCGCACGCTGGATGATGGTGATTGCCCTGATGGTTTGCATCGGGCTGCACACCGTCGTCATCCAGTCCGCCGCCTGGGCTGGCATGCTGGTTTCCTACAGCATGCAGAAAGGCTCAGTGGTTCAGGCGGTTTCAGACACCTTCGATGGTGAGCATCCCTGCCCGCTGTGCCAGCTTGCCAAAAAGACGGAGAGCGCACCGGCTGACAACAAGCAGGCACCCAAAGCCGACGGCAAGATCAAGATGCATCTCATCGCGGACAGTGCTCCTGCCATCGTCATCAGCGCTCCACCTCCGCATGTTTTTCCTGTCCGCACTGAAGTGCGGGCTTTCGTGCTGTCCCAGTCACCGGACACACCACCGCCCCGGCGGCCGCTGGCCTGAGGTTCAACGAGCGCAGTCGTGAAAACGGCCGCGTTTGATTTTTGTGCCCGGCCCGTTCCTCACAGCGGCAGCATATCGCAGCAGGCACACGGGCCTGCATGCATTCACGCATGACTGCCGCAGAGGCCCTTTCTGGTGAGCAGAGTGACGGGGCGAAAGCCTCGTTTTCCCCAGACGCCTCCGTCCGGCCGTTTTCCGGGCGGGGGCGACAATTTCCGATCCGCAGTTTGCGCTGCGGATTTGAAGACCCAACACACACCACACCTGACAACACACCCATGAAGAAAACAGCACTCACCCTCCTGTTCGTTGCCCTCGGCCTCGGTTCCGCCGCCGCCAATGACGTGATCAAGGACGCCATGAAGAAGCACCACAAGCCTGAAGACGCCCTTTGCAAGAAGGTCGGCAAAGGCGAGGCCACCGACGCCGACCTAGCCGAACTCCTCAAAACCTACACCGCCATGTGCGGACAAACTCCTAGCAAAGGCGACAAAGCCAAGTGGGTCGAAAAATGCCAGGCGCTCATCGGAGCCGTGAAGAAGGTCCAGTCCAAGGACAGCTCCGGCGTCAGCGACTTCAAAAAAGCCGTCAACTGCAAGGCCTGTCACGCCGTATTCAAAGGCAAATAACCGCCGCGCCCGATCTCCAGGAGGCCCCGCGAGCGCCTGCGGAGCCTCCTTCGATCAAGGTACCAACCCTACGACATGCTCCGCCAGCTCCCACGCATCCTCATCGTTGCCGCCCTGATCTTTCCCATC
>DAORHS010000964.1:0-1576 GCA_035438165.1 Prosthecobacter sp. | reverse complement strand
CTGCAAACACTTGGGGATACTTGGCGGCGATGTTAAAGGTGCCGAAACCACCCATTGACGAACCCGTCAGATAAAGTCGCGTCTCATCAATGGGCAGATGATCCGTGAGATCGGCGATGAGTGCGAGCAGGTTGTCCGCCACCTGATTTTTCCAGCCGATGTCAGCCGAGGGGCATTGCGGAGCGAGCAGAAAACACGGGGCCTTGTCCTGATTGTCACTGGTGGTCCAGATCTTGGGGGCTCCGCCAAGCTGTGATTCGTTGTCGGTGCCGCTCTGGCCCGAGCCATGCAGCCAGATGACGATGGGATAGCGCTTCGTGCCATCGAGCTTGGGATTGCCCCAAAGCTGGTAATTCAGCCCCTGCTTCGAGACGCCCTTCACAAATTGCCCCGTCACCTTCTCCGCATAAACACCCTGCTTCAGCCCTTCATCACGGCGTTTCTCACGCAGCAGACTGCGGATGTAATCCTGATCTTCCTTCGAGAGCCGGTCCAGCGTCAGACGGTACTGATTGAAGTTGCTCCGGTGGCGAATTTTGACCTCCTTGTCGGTGAACTCAATGAGGTCGCCTTGAAACTTCGATTTTCCGTCGCTGGAGGTCCATTCACGCGGCGTAGTGGCAGCCTGCGCGCCGGAGAGCAGCAGGCCGAGGGCGGCAAGACGAAGGAATGCGTTCATGCCTCATGCTAAGCCGTGCCTGCCCTCAGCGGCAAGAATTTTGCTCGCCCACTTTCACGGCGTGATGCGTGCTCCGGCCTTCTTCATCTCCTCGACGAGCTTTTTCGAGGCTTCGTCGATGGGATTGCCCTCGATGAAGATCTGGCAGTACGGCGCCCATTCACGTGCACCGTCGTTGTCCTTTTTCCACATGCGGTGCAGCGGCGTGAGATCGGTGATCTTGTTGTTCTCCAAAAACAAAAACTGCAGCTCCGTCAACGGCTCCAGTGGTGTGATGTCCGTCACGCCGTTGCCTTTGATGGAAAGCATCGACAGCCACTTCATGCCGCCGATGCCGGCGAGGTTTGTCACTTGATTGCCTTCGAGGTACAGCGTCCACACCTTCGGCAGCTTGAACAACGGCGTGGCATCTTTGATCTGGTTGCCCGCGAGATATAGCGACGTGAGCGCCTGGATGCCGCCCAGCGCGGAGACGTCCGTCACCTTGTTTCCGGTGAGTTCGATGTACTGCAACGCCTTGCACGCGGCCAGCGGTGTGATGTCGGTGATTTGGTTGTTCGAGACGTCGAGGAACTGCAGGCGCTCGAGGCCTTTGACCGGTGAGAGGTTGGTGATCTGATTCTCCGGCAGCGTCAGTGAGGCCAACGCCACACACTTTTCGAGACCCGTGAGATCTTTGATGCCCGCCTTCTTGCCTTCGATGATGGACACCGTTGCCACATCCTCGGCGGTGATCACCTCCTGATTGTCACGCTTCGCGAAAACCTGCTTCCGCACCGCAGCTTCGAGCGCTTTGTCAGGAAAAATCGCCACGGGCTTCGGTGGTGGGGGCTTGGCGGCAACAGCGGGAGCGGGTGTGGCAGGCTTCGGTGCCGGAGTCGCGGGCTTCGCGGGAGG
>DAORHS010000963.1:0-1577 GCA_035438165.1 Prosthecobacter sp. | reverse complement strand
ATGATCCTGATGGCCGTGAACATCTGGCTCACGATTCGCAAGGGAAGCCCGGTGAATGAAACCCGCGAAGTGGCCGTCATCGAACGCACCCAGCGCGACACGATGGGCCTCAAGGAGACCTTCCTCAATGATCCGATCGCCTGCATGTTCGCCGGGCTGCTTCTGGTGCTCGCCTGGCTCTTCCTGCCGCCCGGCGCGGACATCGCCGCGCTGGTCTGTGCGGGGGTCTTTGCCGTGCTGGCCGTGAAACGCTTCCAGGCGGGGCACAATCGCTGGTCGGCGTGGTATGAAAGCCTGCTGCACAACTGGATGCCCTTCACCGTGCTCACCTTTGTGGCGGTGGCTCTAGGTGGTCTCATCCAGATCATCCCCACCGTCATGGTCAATCGTGCGACCAACGTCGAGGACCGCGTCCAGCAGCCCTACACGCCGCTCGAACTCGCCGGACGCGACATCTACGTCAGCGAAGGCTGCTACAACTGCCATTCGCAGATGATCCGCACCATGCTGCCCGACGTGCTGCGCTACGGCGACTACAGCCGCCTCGGCGAGAGCATTTACGATCATCCCTTCCAATGGGGATCGAAACGCACCGGTCCTGATCTGGCCCGCGAAGGCGGCAAATACCCGCATAGCTGGCACTACGATCACATGAAGGAGCCGCGTGCGATCTCGGTCGGCTCCAACATGCCTTCCTATCCACATCTCTTCACCGAGAAGTTCGACCAGAAGACCCTGCGAAAGAAGATCATCGTCATGACGCAGCTTGGTGTCCCTTATCCCGCGATGACCGACACCGAGGTCAAAACCAAGGCCGTCGAGCAGGGCATCCAGATCGTCAAAGAACTCGAAACCCAGGGCCGCACGGGTGCGCTGCCAGACACGCAGATCGTCGCCCTCATCGCCTACTTGCAGAAGCTCGGGAAGTTCGACGTGCCGGACCTTGAGGAAAAACTCAAAGGCACGCCTGCCGGCATTCCCTTCCCGCTGAAACCCGGCATCCCCGACGGATACCGCACCTCCGCCGTCACGAAGTAATCAAACCTCCCGCAAACCATGTACAAACGCATCATCTACGACTCCGCGCTCGACTGGGTGCCCTACCTCGCCTTTGGCGTCACGGCGGCCGTGTTCCTGACCTTCGTCGTCCGTGCCTTCAAACTGCGCAAGGAAAGCGCCGACAAGCTCTCCCGCATCCCCCTGGACGACTGAGAATCGAGACCTTCACTTTTTCTTTGCCATGACATCCCCATCTCCCAACAACGGCCCCGTTCTTCGTGACCACACCTATGACGGCATTCAGGAGTACGATCAAAAGCTGCCCAACTGGTGGCTCTTCACCTGGTACATCACCATGGTCTGGTTCGTGATCGCCTGGGTCGCCTACTACCAGTTCAGCCTCGGTGAATCCGGCGAGGAGCAGGTGGACAAGGCGCTGGCCAACATCAAAGCCGTCCAGCTCAAGGAACTCGAAAAGCTCACCGACGACAAGCTCTGGGCCATGTCTCAGGACGACAAGATCGTGGGTGCCGGTGCGGCCACCTTCGCCACCACCTGCGTCGCCTGCCATGCACCGG
>DAORHS010000962.1:0-1581 GCA_035438165.1 Prosthecobacter sp. | reverse complement strand
TACGCGGATCTCCGCGCTGAAGCCGAAAAATTTGCGAGGGAGAAACCGCTGCAGGCTCTGCTCACTGCCTTCGGCATTGGATTCGTCGTCGGGGCCATTCTGCGCCGCTGATTCTACATCGCGCAAAATCGCCCTCATGAATCCAGGCACGCCGCCCGCCCCCGAGGAACGCGCCAGCGCGACAGGACTGCTGCGCTCGATCGCCTTGTATGTCGAGGCACGGGGCCGCCTGCTGCACATCGAGGGGCAGGAAGCTGGCGTGCGTCTCTCCGGCCTGACCGGCATGTTCATGCTCGCGCTCACCGCGCTCATCATCGGTTGGATGCTTGCAGCTCCCGCGTTGGTTTGGATCATCGCCGAAGCCAACGGCTGGCACTGGACCCGTGTGGCGCTTGCCGGCGCCGGCATTCATCTCTTTCTCGCCCTGCTGCTGCTCGTCGGACTGAAGTCCAGGCTTCGTGGCATGCAGCTCTTTGAGGAATCCTTCAATCAACTCCGCCGGGATCGCGAATGGCTCGCCAGCAACAAGAACGACTGACACCCAAGCAGAAGGCTTTGCGTGATTTGGAGGACGCCCGTGCGTCCCTGGCGCATCATGCCTCGCTGGCGATTGAAGAATGGAGTCCCCGTGCGCTGCTGACCCGCAGCGTGGAAAAACACCGCACCCTCTGGATCAGCGCCGCCGCCATCGCAGGAGCAGCACTGCTCAAATTCTTCTGGCCCTCGGGTGATTCGCACTCAAAACATGACAACTTCTTCGCCAGCACTAAGAATCGGGGCTTGTTTGCGTTGCTCCTCAGTCCGCTGCTGGCCCTCGCTCGTAAGTCGGCACTGAACTACGGCTCCCAGTTGTTTGAAACTTACCTGCGTCAGAAAGTTTCTCCGAACGACCCGGATGCCGGAACAGTCTAGCGTCACCACCTTTCATGTCTGATCCCAACCAACCACCACAAGATCTTCTCCCCGTTCTGGGCTCCGTGGACGACTACCTGCGTTTCTGCATGGAGTATGATGCGTCCGACCTCCATCTCGCCACTGGTGCGCAGCCCGCATGGCGGCGTTATGGCAATCTTCAGCCCATCTGGAACAACGCCGCCCTGCTGACCCCCGAAGACGCACGCCGCCTCGCCTACGGATTCCTGGGAGAAGCGCAGATCAAACAGCTCGAAGCCCGTGGCGATGTCGATTTCGCCTACTCGCCCAACTACGGTCGTTTCCGCGCCTCCGTCGTGCAGCAGCGTCTGGGCATCGACATGGTTTTCCGCGTCATCAAGACGCAGATCAAATCAGTCGAGGAACTCGGCCTGCCGGACACCGCCAAGACGCTCACGCGTTTCCACAACGGCCTCATCCTCGTCACCGGCCCTGTCGGCTGCGGCAAATCCACCACGCTCGCAGCCCTGGTCGATTCCATCAATGAGGAGCGGCAGGATCACATCATCACGCTGGAAGACCCGATCGAATACGTGCTCGAACCCAAGGGCTGCCACGTGAATCAGCGCGAGGTGCACACCCACACCGCCTCCTTCGCCGCCGCCCTCCGCGGGGCGCTGCGTGAAGATCCGGACGTGATCATGGCCG
>DAORHS010000961.1:0-1592 GCA_035438165.1 Prosthecobacter sp. | reverse complement strand
CATGCAGAACCTCGCCCCAAACCTGCGCACGGAGCCCACGACTTATTATGGCCACCACACCGGCGTCGGCAAGGCGCTGGACAGTCTTAAGGACCGGCCGGGTGCGCACATCGGCGTCGTCGGCATGGGCGCGGGCACCGTCTCCTGCTATGCCAAAAGCGGCCAGAGGCTGCGCTTCTACGACATCAATCCGGATGTGGTGCGCATCGCGAAGAAACACTTCACCTACCTCGAGGATGCCGAGAAACGCGGCGCCCAGGTGGAGATCGTGACCTCCGACGCACGTCTGGCGCTCGACGCGGAAAAATCCCAGCAGTTTGATGTCCTCCTGCTCGACGCCTTCAGCGGTGACTCCGTGCCCGTGCATCTGCTGACACAGGAGGCCTTCGCCATCTATGACCGTCACATGAAGCCGGACGGCATCATCGCCGTGCATGTCACGAACAGCTACCTCGTGCTCGCCCCGGTGATCGAAAAGATCGCCGCGCAGGGCGGGTTCAAAACCACGCGCATCGCCACCGCGGCCGAAGGGGATCATGATTCCACCGACTACATCCTCGTCACCCGCAACGAGGCCTTCCTCAAGGCCACCCCGCCCGAGCTGCTCGGCGACGAGATCGAACTGAAGCACGACGTGCGCCTCTGGACCGACCGCTACCACAACCTGCTGCGCATCCTCGACATCCCGCAGAACACCAAGGAGTCCGAAGAATAGGCCACCGGGGGCCAATAGTGAATTTGCGAACGCCCGCGAACGCGCCAAACTCGCGCGAGTCGCGATGATTTCCCTCGATCCAGTCCCCACGCCGCAGCAGCTCTTCCGCTGGCTGGACAGCGGCCGCATCACCCGTGAGGAGTTCCGCGCGGCGATGGCGGTGCATGCCGGTGAGATCATCCAGGAAATGGAGCAGGCGCACTCGAATCCGCTGGTGGCCAAGTTCAATGAACTCATGAACCGCCGCGAGGCCTGGAAGTGGTCGCGCAAACATGGCGAGCTGCTCATGCGCGAGATCCTCTGCGCCCTGATGGACGAGGAGCGCTTCGCGCCCGCGCGCTGGCTGTGGAACGCCGCGCATCCGCACATCCCGCTCCACTGCTTCTTCCGCGTCCGCGGCACGCCGCTGCTGCGCTTCCTCGAAATGAAGGTGCAGCCGCAGCATGTGACCGTGATCATCGAACACGGCGGCAGCGACACCCTGCCGCCGACCCGCGAGCAGTTCTACCTCCGCCGCAACCGCCGCAGCACGCTGCTGGTGGAACGCCGCGATCTTCTCTGAACCATTCGTCATTCGTCATTCGCCATTCTGGTTTCGTCATTCTCTCATGCCCCCTCCCCCCAAAAACTCCCTCAGCCTGCTGGGCCTGACCCTCTTCACGATCATCGCACTCGCCCTCGGCGCCTACTACCGCCTTCCGCTGCTCGATGAGCGGCCGATGCACACGGATGAAGCCATCCTCGCGATGAAGTCGGCGGAGTTTCAGGCCACGGGCCACTTTCAATACGACCCCAAGGACTTTCACGGACCGGGGCTGCACTATGTCACACGCGCGTGGTCCAAACTCGCCGGCTGGGGAGACTCCTCCACCTGGAC
>DAORHS010000960.1:0-1593 GCA_035438165.1 Prosthecobacter sp. | reverse complement strand
AGACGGACATCATCTTTAAGGAAACACTGCTTAAAAACGGTCTCAGCGGGCGGAAGGTGCTGGTGATGCCGTATTGCGACGTGCTGACGAAGTCCGTGGTCACACGCATTCAGGACTGGCAGAAGAAAGGCGGCAAGATTGTCGCCGATGAGTTTCTCTGCCCGGGCTTGAAGGCGGACTTCACGATCCAGAGCTTCAAACGCGAGAAGAAAGCCATGGAGGACAAAACCAAGTTGCTGACACTCGCCAAGACACTCGGCGGCTTCTCGCTGCCGCAGAAGGCGCTGTGCGATAATCCCGAGATCATCGTGCGCACGCGGAAATTTGGCGATGCCACCTATGTCTTCGTCGTGAACGACCATCGTGAATATGGCAGCTATGTGGGCCAGCACGGGCTGGTGATGGAAAACGGGCTGCCTTCGAAGGGAACCGTGAGTTTGAAGGCCGAATCGGCCAACGTGTATGAACTCACCGGCACCCGCTTCATTCTGCCAAAGCGCAGCGAGGACGGTGTGATGAGCTGGCCGGTCGAACTTGGTCCCTGCGACGGCAGGATTTTCATGATCATGCCGAAGCCACTGCTCGGCATCCAGCTTGAAGCGCCCGAATCCGCCAGCGTTGGCAATGTGGCGAAAGTCAGCGTCAGCATCACCATCACACAGGACACGCCAACGAAGGCTGTGATCCCTGTGCGCGTGGATGTCCGCGACGCGAACGGCAATGAGGCCGAAGGCAGCGGTTTCTATGCGGCGGAGAACGGAATCGTGGAAATCAGCCTCAACCTCGCGCCGAACGAAGACCCCGGCACCTGGGAGATTCGCGTGAAGGAACTCGCCAGCGGCATGGAGGCGGTGAAGTGGATGCGGGTGGGAAAATGACGAAATCCGAATGAGGAATGACGAAAGGTTGACCCTGCGCGGAGCGGCTCTTAGCGTTTCCACATTGTCAGCGCATGAGCACCCCCTTCGCCCCCCCATTTTCTGCACACGGCCCGCATGCGGGTTGGACGCTTGCCGCCTACGTGCGCGACGGTGCATGGCAGTGGCCGGAGCGGATTTATCTGCGGGACGGCACGGAAGCGCTGACCTATGAGGAGGCTTGGCGGCGTGTGTTGGCGATCGCAGGCTGGCTGGACGGGAAGGGCATCGGCCGCGGTGATCGTGTGGTGATGGTCACTGAAAATCGCATCGAAACAGTGCTGATGTTTTTCGCGGTGGCGCAGATCGGCGCGATCGCGGTGATTTTGCATCCGCAGATGAAGCCGGAGGGGCTGCGGCGCATTTTGGAGCAGACGGAACCAAAGCTGGGAATGCTGGAGCCGGCGACGGCCACGCTGCGTGAGGAGTTTGGCGGGACACCGGTCGTGTGGGCCGGATGCGAGAACGAGAAGCTGCTGTTTGACGAATTGATCGCGGAGCAGGAACCGAAGCCTGTGCCGTTTCCGGGGATTGACCTCGATCCTGCGTTTCTGGTGTTCACGTCGGGCTCCACGGGCACGCCTCGGGGCGTGATTTTGACGCATGACAACGTGCGCTTTGTGTCGGCGGCGATTCAGGCGCGGCTGCAGTATCAAGTGGAGGATCGCGTGGCGAT
>DAORHS010000959.1:0-1602 GCA_035438165.1 Prosthecobacter sp. | reverse complement strand
GTCCGAAATTTCCGGTTCGCCCAGGACGGCAGATGCGCGACACAAAGGCCTTACGGCTTCACCGGTTTGTAGATCAGCCGAGAGCCATACAGATACCACTTCTGCGTGTCCGAGGCCCAGCCGCGCAGGGTGAAGAGGCCGCAGCGCCAGTAGTGGTCAAAACCGCCGCCATGCACATAGCAGGTGGCCTTGGTGTTGAGGTAGTAGTAGTCGCCGAAGTGCCCGCTGCGCAGCGGCATGCTTTTGCCGGGTGAGGACTCGAGTCCCTGATAGGTGAAGTCGAGCGGCAGGGCCAGCCAGGGCTCTTTGGGATCGTAGCCGAGGTTCTTCATGAAGTGGACCTCACGCACGCCGCCGATGTCGCCATTGTCGTCCTGCAGGAGCTGGTTCAGTGCCACGGGACGATACGCGCCGGTGGTCACGCCGCTGGCATACGCGCTCATGTCGTCGCAGACGAAGGCGCGGCCGTTGGCGAGGTTCACACCGTCGATGAAGCACCACAGATTACCCCAGAGGTTTTCCATGTGGCGATACTTCACCGCGCAGCGGTAGTTCTCATACGGCGGGCTGCCGTGAAAGTCGCCGTGGCCTGAGTGGCCGGAAATCGCATCCGCCCAGCCTGTCTTCTGCGCGGAACCGCCGAGACACATGTCCGTGGTCGTATCGACCGGCTCGCCATCGAAGTGGAGCGATACGAAGCCCGGCTCGGGCTCGTCGAGCTTGATGGCGGTCAGCGTGCGCCCGGCCAGCAGCACCGTTCCCGACTTTTCGAAGCTGGTGATCTGAATGGCTCCGCCGACGAAGATGCCTTCCTCGATCTTCCTCACCGTTGTCGGTTTTGCTGGTTTCGTGATGAGACGGTTCGCGGCGCGTTCGGGCCGCGCACAGCGATGCGTCTGATGAGGTTGCAGCAGTTTGCCCCAGCCATTGCCAAGAGCGCGTTGCGAGTTCCGGTCCGCATGCTCGATGAGATAAAGATTTTGCAGCAGGAGCAGTGTGCGCAGGTCCATCGTGCCGAAGCCGGCTCCATTCGCCCGTGCGTGCCCACGGTATTGCACGCGCGTCTTGTCCGGTGTCGGATGCACGCCGGAGACGGACTGCATTTTGCCATCTGAGGCAATGAATGCCTCATACGCGCCCACATACACATGATCGAGCTCACGTCCGGCCTCGACAAAGGCCGGATCGACGACGTAGCCAGGCCGCGGTTCCGCCGAGATCCAGCGGGACTCGTGCCCCTCGCTCACCACACGCCTCATGTGGTGTTTTGGAATCTCCACCATCACGTTTCCTTGTGTGGCAGCGCCAAACTCGGGCTCGCCGCTGTAACACACTTTTATGGAGCCATCTGGGCGGGTGATGAGCTTGCACAGCCTCATCTGCGACCACGGGAAGACCTGATCAAAGTCCTTCGCCGTCAGCCCAGCCGCCGCGCCGAGCCGTTCGCAGGGCAGGTCATAATCCGCCACCTCGTCCTCGATCAGCTTCCATCGAACGCCGTGTTCAGCGCCCAGGGCAGGGGACGTGCCCGTGAACCATAAGATGGAAAGTAGTGCCTGCAGCAGCGGCGCATGAAGTCGAGGGGCGGACATCACTTCTTCT
>DAORHS010000958.1:0-1604 GCA_035438165.1 Prosthecobacter sp. | reverse complement strand
ATCCCACAGCACGCTCACGGGATTGCGCAGCGGCTCGATCTCGCGGTCGCCTTCCTGCTCCAGCGTCGTGTCCACCTTCGCGTAGCCAAACGCCGCCGGCGCATGCACGGCCCAGTCGGTGCTCAAAACGGGCACGTTGCCAACAATGCGCACGGGTTCGAGATTCTGCGTGCCGCTGCGGTTCCAGGGCGCACCGTTTTGGCGAAACTGCACGCGCACCTCGGTGTGCGGTGCGTTGGCGGAACCGGCGGGCAACGGAATGGCGATGGCATCCTCCACACTGCGCACGGGCTTCACCGCCTGACCGCCGCTCGACGTGCTGAGCAGCTCCGCATCCTGCGGCAGATGCAAACTCACGAACTGCTCGCCGGAATGACTCAGATCGAGCCTCGCCTCGTGCAAACTGTGGCCGTCGGTGCCGAGCACGGAGATCAAACTCATGCGGTTCACCACCAGCGCGGCCAGTTCCGAATGCGCGTGGCGCTGCGCGGTGATCGTCAGCGCGTTTTCGCCCGCGCCAAAGGTGAACGCGCTCGTGATGCGATGGCGTGGCTGATAGCCCGCCACCACCGGCACGCGCAGTACGTCCAGCGGCTGCATGTTCTGCATCTTCGTTGAAAGCTGCGTGTCTGTGTTCGCCTCAATGATCCACGTTCCCGCAAAACGCCGTGACTGCGGCAGTTCGAGATGGGGGAGCGTCGCTCTGATCGTTTTCGTTGGGTCAGTGTTCTCGGGACCGTCGCCATCGAACGAGCGACCGCCGGTGCTGCTGGGCAGGCTCATCCGCCAGCGAATGTTCTGCCGCCCCTTCGACTCCTGCCGCAGCGTGAAGGTCCACACACCTGTCGCCTCATCGAGCTGCTGTTCGCCGACGAGCGGCGAGGTCACGCGCAGCAGCTTCGCGTTTTCCACCGGCAGCTTGACCTGGAAACTGCGCAGCGGCGCGCCGCTGATGTCGAGCGCGAACTGCCCTTCGATCTCGATCGTGCGCGCACGCGGCAGCGCATACGCCGTGACCTCGGTGGAGAACACCGCTTCGGCCCGTTCCACCTCAAACGTGAGCGAATGCTCGCGCAGACCGAACCACGCCATGCGTCCCTTCACCGGCGTGAGCCGCGCGTCGCGATCTTCGAGGCCCTTCGCCTCCTTTAAGGCCACGCGCCACGCATCATCGAAATCCAGCGCGGTGTAACCCGCCACCTTCACCGCCTCAGGAATCTGCAGGTGCTCGATCGTCACCGACTCCGGTGTGCGCGGCCCCTTCCAGGCCTTCGTCAGCTTCAGTCGTGAGGTGACGCTGAACTCCAGCGCATTCGCCGGTGACAACGGCTGCGCCGGCAAAATCGCAATCGTCTGCCCCACGCGCCGCCATGTGAGCCGGAACTGAGATCCGGCCGTCACAGCCGTTCCGCTGTTCGGTGTGACGGCGCTTTGCGAGAAAACCGGCTGGCTCACAATGTTCGGCGTGATGAGCCGCTCCTGCTGCGCTGGGTTTGGCATGGCTGCCGCATTCGCCATGCTCACCTGCTGGCCCCCACCGACTGGCTTCGACAGGATCGCATTGAACTCCTCTCCCGCCGGCAGCGTGAGCTTGATTTCACTCA
>DAORHS010000957.1:0-1610 GCA_035438165.1 Prosthecobacter sp. | reverse complement strand
CGTGTGACCAGTGCGTCGAGCCCCTGTTCCTGGGTGGGATAGACGAGATTGCTGATCTTGTAGGAGGTCAGCGCGGTTTCGAGGCCTTTGATTTTGGCATTGGCCGCGACCTGCTCCGCATTGCCCTCGAAGCCCTGTACCATGACGGCGACGCTGCCGATGATGAGTGCGATGATCAGCAGCACGACCATCATTTCGAGGAGCGTGAAGGCATGCGGGCGTGGGGATTTGTGCTGGAGGTGTTTCATAAGCGGGTGGGTTTAATGGTTGAGCTGGCTGAGCGTGGAAAAGACGATGTTCACCATCGTCCAGACGAGACCGCCGACGAGCGCGGCCATGAGCAGCAGCAGGCAGGGTTGAATGAGCGCGGTGACGCGTTCGATGGTGCGCGTGAGCTGCGTGTCCATACGTGCGGAGGCCTTGCCGAGAACTTCGGCCAGATGACCGGTGTCTTCGCCGATGCGGATGACGTCGATGGGCTGTGAGCCGAGCACATGGGATTTTTTCATCGCATGGCTGAGCGACGAACCTTCCTGTACAAGCGCTTCGGCCTGGGTAAGGCGCTGTTTGAGGTGCAGATTCGTAACAGCACGCCGCACCAGTTCCAGCGCGGGCAGCAGCGGCACGCCGCCACGCAGCAGGCTTCCCAGTGTTTCAAAAAACTGCAGTTCAAACCGTGCTCGGTTGATGTCGCGAATGCCAGGGAGGCCGATCATGAGACGGTGCCACCAGGATTGAAACGCAGGTGTCTTGCGCACAACGAAGAGGATCACCACCGCCAGCGCCAGAATGACGAGCAAGGCCCACCAGTAGCTTTTCAGCAAAGCGGAGAGCCCCAGGCTGACCTTGATCATGAACGGCGGTTCTTTGCCGGTGCCGGTCAGCAGTGTGGCGAGTTTTGGCAGCAGGTAGGTTACCATGATGAGCGCCAGCGCCGCGCCTGCGGTGATCAAAAAAGCGGGGTAGATCAACGCGCCCACGACCTTGGCGTGAATGGATTCCATCAATCGCAGATGCCGCGCCTGACGGTCCATGATGTCATCCAGCGCGCCGCTGTTTTCTCCGGCGGCGACCATGTTGCAGTACAATTCATCGAACGACGTGGAGACCTGCCGAAGTGCGGCGGACAGAGGCACGCCGTCGCGCACCTGCTCGCGGACTTTGCCGGCCAGCGTGCCCAGTTTGGAGGCGCTGCGGTTTTCCATCGCCTGCAGGGCCTGCTCAACCTGCAACCCGGAGGCGAGCAGGTCGCCCATGTCCTCGGTGAAGCGGATCACATCCTCTTTGGTGATGCGGAGTGTCGTTTCTTCGATGACGGCCGCTTTCTTTACACGCTCCGCTGTTTGGGATTGAATCGAGCGTGCCTGCAATCCGCGCCGTGCGAGCTGGCGCACGGCATCGCCACGGTCCACGGCTTCGATGGAACCGGCCTTGACCGATCCATCAGCGGCGAGAGCTTGATAGGCGAAGGCGGGCATCATTCGAGTTCTTCGCTGGTGACGCGCGCGACTTCTTCGAGCGTGGTAATGCCGGCGAGCGCCTTTTGCAGTCCGTAGTCTCGCATCGTCACGAATCCGTCCTTCCGTGCCTGTGTTTGCAAATCGGCCTCG
>DAORHS010000956.1:0-1627 GCA_035438165.1 Prosthecobacter sp. | reverse complement strand
CATTGAAATCCACGCCGGAGGGGATCGGCACGTTGTTTTGGAGAGTGGTCAGCCTTGGCTTTGCCGGAAGAGAAGGCTTGGGCTGGCTGACCGCGCAGCCGACGAGTCCGGCCAGGAGCGCCAGCAAAGCCAGTCGGAGAAGACCGGCAGCGGGGGAGTTGAGATGGATTCCTGTCGTGTTCATGGTGTTCATATTCGTGGTTGGCATGGAGGATTATTGAGGAGAAAAGGCCCGCATCGCTCACTTCTTCACCTCGCAGCCGGGCAGCGCCTGTTTCAGCGCGGCGATGCCGGCATCGGTGACCTTCGTGCCCGTCACTTCCACATAACGGAGGGTCTTGCTGGCGTGGAGGTGTGCCAATGCGGCGTCGGTGATCTGGTCGTTCGAGGTCAATGTCACAGCAGCGAGATTCGGGCACCGGCCCAGCGGCTTCAGGTAGTCGTCCGTCAGGCCGCAGGAAACGAGGGACAGTTGGTTCAGCACCGGGAAATGGGACAGCGCCTCAAAATCCTCCGGATTGATGAGTCCGTCCCGTTTCTGGTAGCGGAAGTCGTGCAGCTTCGGCAGCCGGGCCAGCTCGCGCAGAGACGCACCCGTGCAGGCGTTGGTCCAGCCCAGGATGAACTCCTTCAGGTTCACCAGCGTGTCGGCGATTTCCTTCACGCCTGCATCGGAGAGATCGGTGTCATAGCCGAAGCTCAGCGCCGTCAGATGACCTGCACACGGCGCGAGCAGGGAGAACTCCTGGGTTTCCAGGCGGCAGGTGCTCAGATTCAGAGATTGCAGTTTCGGCATCTTGCCGATTTCGAGGAGCATCTCGCGCGTGATTGTGGTTTCGCCCAGATCCAGCGTGGTCAGATTTGGCATCGCAACAATAGTGCGAAAGGCGGCAGAACTGGCGGGGGCGAACACGTTCCCGCGCAGGCTGAGGCTGGTAAGTGAAGTGAGCCGCGCGATGACCGCAGCCCCGGCCTCATCGATCGGGCGTGCCGTTTCTCCTTTTTGCCCCAGGAAGAGTTTGGTCAGCTTGGCAGCCCCCCTCAGGTGGCGGCAGCCCTGACCGGTGAACCCCTTAATGCCCATGGTAAGGGATTCCAGTTGGGTCAATCCTTCCAGATGCCTCATTTCTTCCTCGGAGAGCGGATTGCCATCATCCGGGTCGCTGCCACTGGAGTAGATGTTGAGTTCAATGAGCTTGTTCAGCCCTGCAACCGGCGAAAGCGTGGAGATGCGGCCGTTGACCCTTAGCCTCTCAAGGTCAGGAACTCCTGCAACCAAGGCAAAAGTTTCGTCCGTCGCCTGCGCGGTCATGGGAAAGGTGATTTCGTAGATCGCGAAGTCGCTCTCAGGCAGTTTGTCTCCAAATATCACTCTTGTGAGCTTCCCTGGCTGCCGAATCCGCAGCTCTGCCTTCAGGCCAAGGAGACGCTCGGCGATCTCGCGTTGAGTAGGTGCGGGTGTAGTGGTAGAACTCGTCTTTGCAGGTGCGGCCAAGAACCGGTATTCCACCTTCTCGACGAAGCTGCCTTCCGCTGCGGTCACTCCAAATCTTCCGCCGGGAACAATGGCTTCATCCTGGACTGATCCGAGTTCCACGTCATCCACCAGCAGTCGGAGCGTGTTGAC
>DAORHS010000955.1:0-1642 GCA_035438165.1 Prosthecobacter sp. | reverse complement strand
GAAGACTACACCCGTCTGCTGTCAGAACTCCCGCAAACCGGCTCCTTGCGTGGTGTCGTCCACCTTTGGAGCCTCGATGCGCCCGCAGGCTGGGAAGTTTCCACCGCTGATCTCGCAGCGGCACAGACGCTGGTCTGTCACAGTCCGCTGTGTCTCGTGCAAGCGTTGAACGCCGCCGGTCTTTCCACGCTGCCAGGATTGTGGTTCGTCACCCGTGGCGCCCAGCCGGTGGGAGACAAATTGACTGGTGTCTCCCTCACCCAGTCACCTCTGCCCGGCATGGCACGCGTTGTCATGAGCGAGTATCCAGACCTGCACTGCCGCATGGTCGATCTCGATCCCGTCCCCGGCGCATCTGACGTCGAGGTTCTGCGGAATGAGTTGCTGCATGCCAATGCTGAGGAAGAAATCGCCTGGCGTGGTGAAGCCCGCTATGCGCACCGTCTGGTGCACGGGTCGCTGGAAAATCTCCCGCAGTCGGCACAATCGTCGCTCACCTCAGACCAGTGCTTCCGGCTGGAGTCGGCCAAACCCGGATCCCTGGACAAGCTGGTGTTCCGCACCAAACAGCGCCGGGCGCCCGGCTCCGATGAAGTCGAAATCGAAGTGTGCGCCGCCGCGCTGAATTTCCGAGATGTGATGAAGGCTCTCGGCATCTACCCCGCCGAGGCCGAGGACGCCATGCTGCTGGGAGACGAATGCGCCGGACGCATCGTCCGCGTCGGCGAAGGCGTGACGCAGTTTAAAATCGGAGATGAAGTCATGGCGTTAGCCGCCGGATGCTTCGGCACGCACGTCACCACCGTGGTGCATGCCGTGCTGCTCAAGCCCGCCCATCTCACCATGGAGGAGGCGGCCACCATGATGGTGACTTACCTGACCGCGTTTTACGCGCTCTCGCATCAGGGGCGCATGACCAAGGGTGAGCGTGTCCTGGTTCACGCCGCCACCGGCGGTGTCGGCCAGGCGGCCGTCCGCCTCGCCCAGGCCACCGGCACCGAAATCTTCGGCACCGCCGGCAGCGCGGAGAAGCGTGAGTTTCTGAAGAAGATCGGTGTGAAGCATGTGCTGGACTCGCGCACGCTGACCTTTGCCGAGGAGATCATGCGAATCACTCACGACGAAGGCGTCGATCTTGTGCTCAATTCGCTCGCGGGCGAGGCCATTCATCAAAGCCTCTCCATCCTGCGCCAGTACGGCCGCTTCCTCGAAATCGGCAAACGTGACATCTACGGCAACACCAAGGTGGGGCTCTTCCCCTTCCGCAAAAACCTTTCCTATCACGCGATCGATCTCGGGCACGCGCTCGATCCGCGCAATTCGAAGCCCATCATGGGCAGCCTGAAAAAGCTGTTCACCTCCAGAAAGCTGCCGGCCCTGCCCTATCGCACCTTTCCCCTGTCCGATGCGGCCAACGCCTTCCGTTACATCACGCAGGCACGTCAGATCGGCAAAGTGGTGCTGACGGTGGCGGACGCCCGGGTCTCGCTGACTGCCGACGCTCCCGCCGCAAACATTGAGCTGCGCCCGGATGCCACCTACCTCGTGGCCGGCGGGCTCGGCGGCTTCGGTCTCGCCCTGTCACAATGGCTGGTGGAAAAAGGAGCTCGTCATCTGGTGCTCTCCAGCCGCAGCGGCATTT
>DAORHS010000954.1:0-1645 GCA_035438165.1 Prosthecobacter sp. | reverse complement strand
CCAAACTGATGACGAAAGCATTTTGAAGGTGAGCAACGGAATCATCTCCGTGCCGCGTGCGGCGGACTACGAGAACCGCATCGCCAGCATCGAGGCGGAGCAGAAGAAGCTGCTGACGTCGCTCAAGCCGACGAACATCAATTTCAAAACCTTCCTTCCGCTGCTCATCCAGCACAAACTGTCGCCGGATTTCCCGTCGCACTACTCGCAGAGCTATCTGCACGACCAGGCGCTCGACCGGAAAGCCATCGCACAACTCGATGCGGACAACCGCGTGCTCGTGGAGAGCTACCTCGCGAATATCGAAGTCATGGAGCGCCTCACGCGGCTGAACACCAACCTCGCCTTGCTGAAGCGCCATCTCGCCGAAACCAAGGCCGCCGCAAAGCCGATGCTCGACGTCGAGGTCTGCGGTCTGCGGGTCGGCGACTTCAAGCTCGTCACCTTCCCCGGCGAACTCACCGTGCAGATCGGCCTCAACATCAAATCGCTCGCCAAAGATCCGCATGCCTTCGTCTCCGGCTACACGAACGGCTACATCTACTACACGCCCACCGTCCACCAGCGCACCAACACCGGCTACGCGCAGGAGGACTGCGATTCGCTCGTCGCGCCGGAGTGGCAGAAGATCTTCGAATCGAAGGCGCTGGAGGTGCTGCGCAAGCTTTGATGGCGTCATGAAACCCGTCCTGCCCATGTTGTTTGCCACGTTTGTCGCGTTCACGACGACGGATGCAGGCGAGGTGCGTTTCAACCGCGACATCCGCCCGATCCTCTCGGAGAACTGCTTTGCCTGCCACGGGCCGGATGCGAAGGCGCGGAAAGCGGACATGCGCCTCGACATCAGCGGCGCCGACTGGGAAGAGGTCGTGGCGCGCATCTCATCGTCTGATCCGGATGAACAAATGCCGCCGCCAGATTCGCATAAGAAGCCGCTCGCCGCCGGCCAGATCACCATGCTGCGACAATGGATCGCCGAAGGCGCGAAGTATCAGAAGCACTGGGCCTTTGAGCCGTTGCCAAGGATGGGCGCTTTTCAAGCGCCCTTGGCGGTTAAAAACCGCCGTTCCTTGAATGACATCGACGTCTTGGTCGGAGCGAAACTGAAGAAGCACGGACTCAACTTCGCGCCGGAAGCCGATCCGCACACGCTCATCCGCCGTTTGTCGTTCGATTTGACGGGTCTGCCACCCACGGAGTCGGATTTGTCGGACCTGTCAGACTGGTCGGACGAGAAATACGAAGCGCTCGTGGACCGCCTGCTGGCCTCGAAACACTTCGGCGAACATCTGGCGGTTGGGTGGCTGGATGCGGCGCGCTACGCGGACACGAACGGCTACTTCGGCGACAAGCCGCGCCAGATGTGGCTGTGGCGCGACTGGGTGATCGACGCGTTCAATGCGAACATGCCCTTCGACCAGTTCAGCATCGATCAGCTCGCGGGTGATTTGCTGCCGGATGCCACCGTGAAGCAGCGCATCGCCACCGGGTTCAATCGCAATCACATGGCGAACAACGAGAGCGGCAGCATCGACGAGGAGTTCCGCACCGAATACGTCGTGGACCGCGTGGACACGACGATGACCACGTGGCTGGGCCTCACGGCGGGCTGTGCGCAGTGTCACGATCACAAGTTTGATCCGAT
>DAORHS010000953.1:0-1648 GCA_035438165.1 Prosthecobacter sp. | reverse complement strand
CCGCCCGAGTCGGAGATGAGTTCGAGAAACTCACGCACCGGCGGGATGTCGAGCTTTTCCATCTCCTTGTTCATCAGATGCGTGGCAAAAGCCGACACGCCGGGAATCGCGCCCATCACCGTCGGAAACGGCATCGTCATCGGCAGGCCGAGCATGGGCATCGCCATGTTCAGCGCGGAATTGCCGACGGTGGCGACTTTCAAGTGGTCGAGCGTCTTGTTCGCCAGCGCGTTCAATCCGAAGAACGTGAAGAACAGCGACGCCTCGATGCCTTCCATGCGCGCGCCGTTTGCCATGATCAGCGCCGGGTAAATCCCATCCAGCGAGCCTCGGCTCACGATGATGGACATCTTCTTCACAGGTTGTTTGTCGTCGGACATAAGGGTTTCAGGTTTCTAGTTTCAGGTTCCAAGTTCATCAAATGCAGCCCACGGGCTTCGGAATGCCGGCAATTTTTGAGGACTTCTTCAGCGGGCCGCCGGGAAAGAGGTCGTAGAGTTCCTTGGTCGTCACGACGCCGCTCTTGCCCATGCCGCGGATGGTGAGCGCCGCGCCCTTGGCCTGCTGTTCGCGCAGGTAGCGGATGACTTTCATGTGCGCGTCATTCAGCGCGCCAATTCCTTCTTCCGTGGCGATCGCGGCAGCGATGGCCTCGTTCCACTGCGACATGTCCGTGAGATAGCCCTCTTCGTTCACGTCGATTTCGGTTCCTGCGATGTTTTTCTTCATGGTTGTGAGTTTGGGTTATTTAGAACGGTGGCAAATGACGAAGCCCGAATGGCGAATGACGAATCAGATTCGGCAGTTGGGGGTTCGATCATTCATTCGGCATTCCTCATTCTGATTTCGTCATTCCGCGAACGCGGGCTTCTTTTTCTGTCGGCTGATGCCAGGCAGCGGCCAGCCACGGAGCAGGACGTTCCAATACACATGGCGGAAGGCCAGCTTGCCGAGGTGGTTGAGCCGGCTTTCTTCCAGCAGCTTCATCGGGCCGAAGGCGAAGGGGAAATTCCCTTCGTGAGGCTCATACTCGTAGTTGAAGTCGATGAGCAACGCCTTGCCGTTGCCGGACTCGATGAAGCAGTTCGAGTGGCCGTCGAACTCCTCCTTCAGTGGCTTGCCCTGGATGTGGAGCATGACGTTGTCTGCCAGTGTCTCGCTTTCAAAATGGGCCACGGATCCCGCTTTGGACGCGGGGAGGTTGGTCGCATCGCCAATCACAAAGACATCGGGATACTCCACCGATTGCAGCGTGTGTTTGTGTGTCGGGATGAAGTCCAGATCATCACCCAGAGCAGAGCGGCGCACGGCTTCATCGCCCATGTTCGTCGGTATGGTCACAAGGATGTCGTAAGGCACCTCGCGGCCATCGAAACAGACGAGCTTGTTGTTCTCCTGATCGACCTTCTCGGCGACGAAGTCAGTCACCAGCTCGATCCCTTTGTCTCCGAGCAGATGTCCGAGCTTTTTCGACGCCTTCGGCTTCGTGAAGGCCCCGGACAGCGGTGTCACATAGGTCAGCGTGACCTTGTCGCGGATGCCGCGCTCGCGGAAAAACGTGTCGGCGAGGAAAGTGAACTCCAGCGGGGCCACGGGGCATTTGATCGGCATTTCGTTGATGTGCACCACCACGCGACCGCCTTGGAAG
>DAORHS010000952.1:0-1650 GCA_035438165.1 Prosthecobacter sp. | reverse complement strand
GCTGCCCTTGCCACCCGCCCCGCCCGCGCTACCCTCGCCCTCCTTTTTCCCTGAACCATGAGCGCCCCCGACACTGCCCGTAACTACAAAGACACCGTCCTCCTGCCGAAGACCGACTTTCCCATGAAGGCCGATCTCGTCACGCGGGAGCCGCAGCGCCTCGCGAATTGGCAGGAGGGGAAGCTCTACCAGCGCATCGTGGCTCAGAGCAAAGGCAAGCCCACCTTCATCCTGCATGACGGCCCGCCGTTTGCGAATGGCGACGTACACATGGGCACCGCGCTGAACAAGGTGCTCAAAGACCTCATCGTGAAGTCGAAGACCATGGCCGGCTTCCACACGCCCTTCATCCCCGGCTGGGACTGCCACGGGCTGCCCATCGAGTTCAAAGTCGTGAAGTCCGCCGCTGGTCTCACGCCGGTCCAAATCCGCACGCTCTCCGAGGCGGAGGCACGCAAGTACATCGACATCCAGCGCACCAGCTTCAAGCGCCTCGGTGTCTTCGGCGATTGGGAGAATCCATACCTCACGCTCGATCCCGGCTACGAGTCCGGCATCCTGCGCACCTTTGGCAAAGCTGTCGAAAAAGGCCTCGTCTATCGCATGAAGCGCCCCGTGCTGTGGAGCTACGGCGCGCAAACCGCGCTCGCCGAGGCCGAGGTCGAGTACAAGGAGAAAACCTCGCCTGCGGTGTATGTGAAATTCGCACTCGTCACTCCGCCACCCGGAGCGGAGGGCGCTTCGCTCGTCATCTGGACCACCACGCCGTGGACCCTGCCCGCGAACCTCGCCATCGCGCTGCATCCCGAGTTTGAGTATGTCTGCGGCAAGTTCACGCATGCCGATGGCCGCAGCGAGAAGCTCGTCATCGCGAAGTCACGCCTCGAAGGCTTCGCCGCCAGCACCGGCTTCGTGCTCGATACCTCTCATGCGAACGACACCTTCAAAGGCAGCGCCTTGAATGGCGGCGCGGCGCAGCATCCCTTCCTCCCGCGCACCTCGAAGGTCATCAACACTCTCTTCGTCACCGACGACACCGGCACCGGCGCGGTCCACATCGCTCCCGGCCATGGCGCGGACGACTATCAGGCCGGACGCGAGCACGGGCTCGACATCCTTTCGCCCGTCGATGCCGAGGGCAAATTCACCGCTGAGTGCGGCCTGCCCGACTTCGTTGGCAAGCACGTCTTTTCCAGCAACGACGGCATCATCGAGATCCTCACCGCCAAGGGTGCGATCCTCGGCAACGAGAAATACGTCCACCAGTATCCGCATTGCTGGCGCTCGAAGACGCCCATCATCTTCCGCGCCGTCGAGCAGTTCTTCATCAAGATCGACGCCATCCGTGAGAAGGCACTCAGCGAGATCGACAAAGTCACCTGGCTGCCCGCTTCCTCACGCAATCGCATTCATGGCACCGTCAGTGGCCGACCCGACTGGTGCATCAGCCGCCAGCGCACCTGGGGCGTGCCTTGTCCCGTTTTTTATGATGCCAGTGGCGAGATCATCATGCGCACCGACATCATCGGCAAAGTGGCCGACATCGTCGAAAAGCAGGGCACCAATCTCTGGTTCGAACAAGACGACGCCTGGTGGGCCGAGGCCGTCGGGCTGCCTGCCGATACGAAACGCGGCAACGACACGCTCGAC
>DAORHS010000951.1:0-1657 GCA_035438165.1 Prosthecobacter sp. | reverse complement strand
CGGCTGAGGACGCTGCGCCGGCTGCTTTCTCTGGAGCTGCTCTGGAGGAACAGCCTGGGGTGGCGAGGCAGGCGGGACGGCGGAGGGCGCGTTGCGCGGTGGTGGCGGTTGTTTCTTCGGCGCCTGCGCGTCTGAATGAGTCCCGAAGGACCATGCCAGCGCGAGCACGAGGGTCGGATGGATGCGGATCGCTTTCATAACAGGTGGTGTTGGGTTGCGATCACGCCCGTGCGCATGATCTTGTTGTGCCGGAAAAGCCCGCCCGCTGAAAATCGTTACCCGTTTTTTTAAACACACCCTCATGACTCTCAAACTCCTCCTCAAATACCTGCTCAGCGCCGGCATCATCACCCTCGTGAGCGAAATGGTGAAACGCAGCGACAAACTTGGCGCCCTGCTCGCCGCGCTTCCGTTTGTCAGCATCATCACGCTCTTCTGGGTGCACTACGAAAGCGCCCCCGAGATTCGCGCGCAGAAGACGGCGGACCACATGTACTACATCTTCTGGTACGTGCTACCGACGCTGCCGATGTTTCTGCTCTTCCCCGCCTTTCAGCGCTGGTGGGGCTTCTATGGCGCGCTGGGCGGCAGCGCCGTGCTCACCGTTCTTTTGTTTGCGCTCCTGCGTGGTGTCAGCGCGCGCTTCGGACTCATGCTGTGAGTCTTTCCCGCGCCCGCCCTTGACGGCCCGGCAGGCCGCAGGCTTCATCCGGCATGAACACCAACCACTGTCGCTGGGGCATCCTGGGAGCCGCTTTCATCGCACGTAAAAACTGGCAGGCCATTCGTGATGCGGGAAACGCCACGCTGGTCGCCGTGGCCAGCCGCGACGTCGAACGCGCCGCCGCCTTCATCACCGAATGCCAGTCCAGCGCTCCCCATGCAGTCGTGCCGGAGGCGATGGGCAGCTATGAGGCGCTGCTGGCTCGAACGGACATCGATGCCGTTTACATCCCGCTGCCTACGGGCCTGCGCAAGGAATGGGTGATTCGGGCCGCGCAGGCTGGCAAACATGTGCTGGTCGAAAAACCTGTCGGCATTCATGCCGCGGACGTGGCGGAGATCATCGCCGCATGCGACAGGCACAAAGTGCAGTTCATGGATGGCGTGATGTTCATGCACGGCAGGCGCTTGCAGCACCTGCGCCACGTGGTGGATCAGGATGTCGGAAAGGTGCGGCACATCGCCTCGCAGTTCAGCTTCATGAGCGACGCGGAGTTCCAGCGCACCAACATCCGTGCGCATGGCGCGCTCGAACCACTCGGCTGCCTGGGAGACCTCGGCTGGTACTGCCTGCGCTTCACGCTCTGGGCCATGAACTACGCCATGCCCACCCATGTGATGGGTCGCATTCATGCTGAAACGCAGCAGTCGGCGGACACACCGCCGGTGCCTTTGGAGTTCTCCGGCACGCTGAATTTTGCCAATGGCGCCTCGGCCTCATTTTACTGCTCCTTTACCGCCACGAACGCCGAGTGGGCCATCGTCAGCGGAGACAACGGACTGCTTCAGGTCTCCGACTTCGTCCTTCCGTTCTCCGGCACACAAACCAGGTACAGCCTCACCCGTTCCGAGTTCGTTCTCGATCGCTGCCAGTTCGACATGCACGAAGGCCGCAGCGTCCACGCTCTCGACGAACCCAGCAGCAATGCTCCTG
>DAORHS010000950.1:0-1683 GCA_035438165.1 Prosthecobacter sp. | reverse complement strand
TCTGAACGACGCAACGCAGGCGGACCTTCTGCACCATCTGCTGAAGACCCGGCTGGCTCCCAAATCCATGATCCTGCGACGCACCTGGGCCACACAATTGAGATTGAAGCCGGAATCCTGAGTCAGTAGGATCACCCCATGCCTCGTGCATCCTCCAGGCAGTCAAAACCGGCAGGCTCCAAAGCAAAATCCAGGAGCATGAGCGTGCCCCACGCGAAAGGATTCAAGGGAAACCTCGACACAACCAAACCACGCCCCCCCCAAAAGAAGAACCCGCACGGTGCCAACAACACCTGCAGGCCGGTCGCGAAGAAACCTCCGCAGACAAAACCGTCATCAACCAGCAAGGTCTCCAAACAAACGCGGAGCCGGCTCGGGGCAGCCAACGGAACGCTGACCACAGGCGAACAACATTTTCGGCTGACCATGGACAACGCACCCGTGCTGGTGTGGGTCAGTGACACCGAAAAGCTGTGCACCTGGTTCAACAAACCCTGGCTGGAGTTCACCGGCCGCAACATGGAGCAGGAGCTGGGCAACGGCTGGGCGGAGAATGTGCATCCCGAGGACCTGGACCGCTGCCTGACGGTCTATGTGACATCCTTCGACGCCCGTCTTCCCTTTGAAATGACCTACCGGCTGCGCCGCCACGACGGCGAGTTCCGGTGGCTGCTCGACAAAGGCATTCCACTTTACGGAGCCCGGCACGAGTTCACCGGATACATCGGCAGTTGCGTGGACATCACCGAACGCAAACTCGCCGAGTCCGCCATGCGCAGGAAGGAGGCGCAACTGTGGCTGATCACCGAGAACACTCCTGTGATGCTGACCCAATGCAGCCGCGACCTGACTTGCACGTTTGCCAACCGCGCCTACGCGGAAATGCTCCGGCTGCCGCCAGAGGAGATCATCGGCAGGCCGATCTCTGAGGTGCTCGGCAGTGAAGCCTTTGAGCTCATCCTCCCGCGCATCGAGCAGGTGCTCCGGGGCAAGCGCGTCGAATTTGAAGCTGAAATCCCGTATCCCCAGGCAGGCAGGCGGGTCATGCACGTCGTTTACATGCCTGAGCGGGATGCGTCCGGACGGGTCACAGGCTGGCTGGCCTCGATCACGGACATCAGCGAACGCAGAATGATCGAGAGCGAGCTGCAGCGCGAACGCGCTTTCCTGCGGCAGGTGATCGACGCGACCCCCAGCATGATCTTTGTGAAGGACCGGGAGGGACGTTTCCTGCTGGGAAACGAGGCTCTCGCGCGCAGCTGCGGCACCACGGTGCAAAAACTCATGGGCAGGACGGATGCTGACTTTCATCGCACGCCCGAACAGGTCGCCCGTTTCAATCAAGTCGATCACAAAGTCATGGCGAGTGGCAAGCCTCTGAGAATCGCCGAAGAGGAGATCACCCAGGCAAACGGGGAGGTGCGCTGGTTCAGCACAGGCAAAGTGCCCCTGCTCAACGACGAAGGTGTCTGTGACAAGGTGCTCGGAGTGGCCACGGACATCACCGAGCAAAGACGGGCCCAGAAGGAGCTGGAGCAGCGCGTGGCGGAGCGCACCGCCGAGCTGAGCGCCGCCCATGACAAACTCATGGCGCAGATGGACGAACGCCGCCGGCTCGAGAATGCGGAGGCGATCAGGTCCCACGCCGGCAGCACGTGATTGACCGGGCCGTCGCGGCCGCTG
>DAORHS010000949.1:0-1686 GCA_035438165.1 Prosthecobacter sp. | reverse complement strand
CTCCGCGAAGAGCCTGCGATACGCGGCCGTGAATTTCCACTCCGCCAGCACGAGTGTGGCGATGGTGATGCCCGCGACGACGGGAAACACGGTGAGGATGAGCTTGGCGCGAAAACTGGAGAACCACTTCATGGGGGATGTCACGGTGGCATGAACCCCGCGTCGAGCCGGATGGTTGCTCAGCGAACACGTTTCATCGTGAACGTGCCACGATCCATCCCGCTCTCGTAGCAGGCGTTGAAGTTGTCGCCCTTGATCGTGCCTTCGTAGTGATACAGGCCGCCGGCCCAGTCGGGCATCTTGTGGTCGCCTTTGAATGTGTAGGTGCCGTCTTTTTTCTTCTGCACGTTGTGCATCGCCTTGTAGCTGCCGCTGAGGATGGATTTCCAGGTGGCGTGGTAGTGAAATCCAAATGGCCGAACAGCCGGAGGCTTTTGGCCAACTGGATATTCCTTCAAGACAGGATGAACCACGCAGCGCAAGCTGCCATGATGCCCATTCTCCTCACTGAGCCAGGTGCCCTGCCATTTTCCCTCAACACCGTTCGTGACCGGCGCTTTTTTCCAGGCGGCGCGGAAGTCACTGCCGCAGGAGGGCAGGAGGGGCATCAAAATCAGGCCAAAACCGAGGCGGAGGAGGAAAGCACGTTTCATGAGATTGGGTGCGCAAAGGAACGTCCATGCACGTCGGGCTATTTCGTCATTCCCTGCGCAACCTTCCTCTTGCCCGCGCTCGTATCCGCTTTACCTACCCAGTAACTTCAACCCACCCCAACTACCATGGCCCACACACTCCCCCCCCTGCCTTATCCCTCGAATGCTCTCGAGCCCCACATCGATCAGCAGACGATGGAGATCCATCACGGCAAGCATCATAACGCCTACGTGACCAATTTGAACAACGCCCTTGCTGGCAACGCGGAACTCGAAGGCAAATCCATCGAAGATCTCTGCAAGAACATCGGCAGCGTGCCGGAAGCGATCCGCGGCGCGGTGCGCAACAACGGCGGCGGTCACTTCAACCACACGCTGTTCTGGAACATCATGGGCCCGAACGCCGGTGGCGCTCCTTCCGGTGCTCTTGGCGAGGCTATCACGGCCACCTTCGGCAGTTTCGATGCCTTCAAAGAAGCCTTCGCCAAGGCGGGTGTGACCCGCTTCGGTTCCGGCTGGGCCTGGCTCGTCGTGAGGGACGGCAAGCTCGCCATCACCTCCACGCCGAACCAGGACAACCCGCTCATGGACAACAGCGGCACGCCGATCCTCGGCTGCGATGTCTGGGAGCACGCCTACTACCTCAAGTATCAGAACAAGCGCCCCGATTACATCGCCGCCTGGTGGAACACCGTGAACTGGACCGCCGTGGCCGCGAACTACACCGCCGCGCTCGGCTGATTCCCGCTTCCCGACGAACTTCGTCACTTCACAAAGCGCGGAACGGCCACCCCGTCCCGCGCTTTGTCGTTAAGCCCTTCGTCATTCATCATTCTGGTTTCGTCATTTCACTCATGGCACTCGTCCTCCACAAACTCCGCAGCGGCCTGATCTACTCGCAGGCCTTCGCTGAGTATCTGGAGTCGAAGCACAACATCGAGCGCTTCGGTCACCCCGGCGAAGTTTTGCACCTTGAATACGTGCGCTGCAGTCAGGGAGATCTCGCCGGTCAGGAATGGTGGCAGATCACCTG
>DAORHS010000948.1:0-1687 GCA_035438165.1 Prosthecobacter sp. | reverse complement strand
GTCGGACAATGTGGCAATCAAATCGCCGACCGCTACTGGCGGCTGGTGCTTCGTGAACATGGCCTGACCGAGGCGGGAACGCCGAAGGATGGCAACACGTCCGCGGCCACCAATGCCAATCTGGAGGTTTTCTTCCACAAGGTCCGTGATGGGAAGTACATCCCGCGTGCGGTGCTCATCGATCTCGAGCCCGGGGTCATTGCCCGTATTGAAGGCGGTGACATGGCCCAGCTCTTTGATGAGAGCTGCATCATTCGCAAAATTCCCGGAGCCGCCAACAACTGGGCGCGTGGTTACAATGTCGAAGGCGAGCGGATCATCGACCAGATCATGAACGTGATCGATGCTGCCGTTGAGAAGACCAAGTCGCTGCAGGGCTTCCTCATCACTCACTCCATCGGAGGCGGTTCTGGCTCCGGCCTCGGCTCGCTCATTCTGGAACGCCTGCGTCAGGCCTATCCTAAAAAGCGCATCTTCACGTTCTCCGTCGTTCC
The DNA here is from genome assembly GCA_035438165.1 of Prosthecobacter sp. GTDB lineage: Bacteria > Verrucomicrobiota > Verrucomicrobiia > Verrucomicrobiales > Verrucomicrobiaceae > Prosthecobacter. The sequence goes on along the minus strand of DAORHS010000948.1, from coordinate 1,193 downwards.
CTCGCCGCTCATTTCCGACTCCGCCGTCGAGCCATACAACGCGGTGCTCACGCTTCAGCGCATCCTCGACAATGCCGATGCCGCCGTGCTGCTCGACAACGAGGCGTTGTTCCGCATCGCCAAGTCGAAGCTGCACCGCAGCCCGAACTACATGGATCTGAATCACATCATCGCACTCATCATGAGTTCGGTGACCGCATCCTTGCGTTTCCCCGGCAAGTTGAACACCGACCTCAGCGAGTACGTGACCAATTTGGTGCCGTTTCCGGGCAACCACTTCCTCACAGCCTCCTTTGCCCCCATGCGGGCGCCGGGGCAGGAGGGCCAAGTTCGCATCAATTTCCCCGACATCGCACGCGAAACCTTTTCACAGGACAACTTCACTGCGGCCATCGACTGGACCAACGGCGTCTATCTTTCCGCCTGTGCCTTGTTCCGTGGTGATGTGAAGGCCAAGGAAGTTGAGGAAAACATGGCCGCCATCCGCAAGGGGCTGAATTTTGCCAGCTACGTGCCAACCGGCGTGAAGCTCGGTGTTGCCGAGACCGCTCCCGAAGGTTTTGCCTCCAGCGGCCTCGCCTTGGTCAACCACACTGGCATTGCGGCTGTCTTCGAACGCCTCATCACCAACTTTGACATCATGTTCGACAACCACGCCTACACGCACTGGTATGAGAACAACGGGGTCAGCCGGGACATGATGGCGCATGCGCGCAACACCATCGCCAATCTCGCCCAATCTTATCGCGACGCCAGCTAGCCGCTTCTCGCCGTCACGGCTCACGCCCGCCACCAAACCCAACCATCGTGGATACTGCACTGGAGCGCCAAATCGCCTCCGCCTCTCGCAGCGTCGAGGAGGCACGGCGGCTTGCGTATCACGATCCGGTTCGTGTGGGAGCGCTTGTGGAACAGATCAGTGTGCTGGCGGATTTACGCCAGAAGGAAGGGGACTTCCGCAAGGCGGAATCCCTCTATCGCGAAGCCCTGTTTCGTGCTCAGGAGCTGCGCAGGCAGGATCCCGACCTTCTCACGGGCATCTACTCGCTTCTGGCGCATCTATATGATCGCTGGGGACGCATGGACAAGGCGGCGGAGTTTTACGAGAAGGCGCTCACGATCAGTGTCGATAATGGCCTGGACGACAGCGACAAGGTGGCCACGATCAAAAACAACCTGGCCATGATATTCAA
>DAORHS010000947.1:0-1689 GCA_035438165.1 Prosthecobacter sp. | reverse complement strand
CTTTTCCCCCTCATTCCTTGAATCAGCACGAACCCAGTTTGGGGCGGCACTGCAAAAACTACCCGCCGGGGATGCCACCGCCTGTGCCGCAGCCGTCAACCTATGGGTGCGGGAGAAAACGCGAGGGCGCATCCCCCAGATCGTCGGGCCGTCCGCTTTTTTGGAGCCGTCACGTTCCGTCGTCGTCGTGAACACGGTTTATCTCAAAGGACGCTGGTCGAATCCCTTCGATCTCAAATTCACCAAACCGCGTGCGTTTCAAACCCCGCGCCAGGGGGCCGTCATGCTGCCCACGATGATGATGCCGCTGGGAGCCTTCCACTACGCGGACGCTGAATCCTGGCAGTGTCTCGACATGCCCATGACCGGAGGCGGGGTCCATCTGCTGGTCCTGCTGCCTCGGGATGAACCGGCACGCCAGAAAATCGAAACCAGCCTCACGCCTGAGCATTGGGAGGCGGTTTGCAGCGGTCTCACCAACTGCGATGTCAACGTGATGCTGCCACGCTTTGGCTACAGCACTCAGTTGAGCCTCAAATCACTCTGGCAGGCGCTGGGCGCCAGACAGTTGTTTGAGAACGGTTCCGCCGACTTTTCCAAAGGCATGCCCGGTGGCAATCTGTTCATCAGCGACATCTCACACGAGGCCGTGATCGAAGTGAATGAACTCGGCGCCGAAGCCGCTGCGGCGACGGCCGCCCCGGCGGATCCATTTGGAGAGGCTCCTGAACAACCCAAAAGGCGCAGGGTGAGTTTCATTGCCAACCGCCCGTTTCTCTGGGTGCTGCGGCATCAGTCCACCGGGCTGATTCTGTTTATTGGGCGTTACGCCGGTGGTTGAGCGTCGCCCACAAATACGCCTCCATGAACCGCCGCCGCATGCTTCAATCCGCCGCTCTTGCGCTTTGTCCGGCAGCTTGTGAAAAGAAACAACGCCTCATCCCTCCTTTCGTGACCCTGACAGAGCTTGCCGTCGCGCTTCGGGCTGGAGAAACCACTCCACAACTGCTTGTGGAACATTTTCTCGAACGCATCGCGCAGATCGATAAGTCAGGGCCGCGATTGAACGCCATCCTCGAACTGAATCCCCATGTGAGAGCCTCGACGGTTCATTGCAAAGCCGGGCCTCTTCACGGACTGCCCATCCTGATCAAAGACAACATTGAAACCGCCGATGCGATGCAGACCACCGCCGGTTCGCTGGCGTTGCGCAATCACAAGCCGCAGCACGATGCCGCGCTCGTGACGCGATTGCGTGAAGCAGGCGCGATCCTTCTCGGCAAAACGAATCTCAGCGAGTGGGCAAACATCCGTTCGCCGAATTCCACCAGTGGCTGGAGCGCACGCGGCGGCCTCACGCGCAATCCACACAAGCTCACGCACAGCGCCAGCGGCTCCAGCTCCGGTTCGGCGGCTGCCGTCGCGGCGGGGCTGGCCCCGGCGGCGATTGGCACGGAAACGAACGGCTCCATTGTCAGTCCCGCGAGCGCCTGCGGCATCGTGGGCTTCAAACCGACCGTGGGACTCATCAGCGGCAGCGGCATCATTCCTATCACGCACCATCAGGACACCGCCGGGCCGATGACGCTCACGGTGCGCGATGCGGCATTGCTCATGCGTGTGTTGGCGAACGGATTCAGCGCCGAGCTGCCCGCCGATGCGCTCAAAGGCGCACGCCTCGGCGTATTG
>DAORHS010000946.1:0-1691 GCA_035438165.1 Prosthecobacter sp. | reverse complement strand
CCCCAGTGCAGCGGATTCGCATGCAGCAATGCAATGCGCAGGCACAGCGCCGCCACAGGCACGAGAGCGAACATCATTGTCGCCGGGGTCAGCGTCACGGCGGCGAGGTTGAAGGCGGGCAGCACATTGATGATCACCACCGCCCAGCCTGCGATTTGAGCATCAAACAGTCCGCGCATCAGCCGCCAGACCGCGAGCGACGCCGCCAGCGCGAGCAAAGGCGCAAAGAATCTCACGCCGAACTCGCCACCACCCCCGAGCAGCATGCCCAGTCTGGCCAGGAGCGGCACCAGCGGTCCCATTTCGAAAAAGCCGCCGATCTGCCCGTGCTTCATGCGAAACACCGCCAGCGCCTCGTCCGGCGCGAGTTCCAGCGTCGGCAGCAGCGCCCAGCGCCAGAGCGTGAGCAGGCCCAGGGCGGCAAAGAGAAAGCGCTGGCGCTGCATGGTGGTTGAGCGCATTGAATAGAGGACGCCGCCCGCATGTCAAAGCGTCGTCTCCAACCCGCCGCTCTTATGAAACGTCTCCTCCTGCTCGCCCTGCTCCTCGCCACGGTCTGCCGCGCCCAGAACGCCCAGCCGAAAACGGCCGAAGAAATCATCCGCATCGTGCGCCTGAGCTACGCCCTGCAGAATCACAAGATGAACGGTGTCCTGCGCGACGACGCCACCGGTCGCGTCGAGCCCCTCACACTCACCATGGAAAACCAGGTGATGCGCTTCCTTTTCAAAAACCCGCCTCCGGAAATCGTCCACCTCGACCTGAACACCACGCCCGCCACGCTTTATCAAGTGCGTCCCGGCGGATCATCCGTGGTTCCCAACAGCCAGCATGGCGACAAGGTCCGCGGCATGGAGTTCAACTACGAAGACCTTTCCCTCGGCTTCCTCTACTGGCCCCGCCCCCAGCTCATGGGCGAGGGCCGCGTCAGCGGTCAGAAGTGCTGGATTGTGCGTGTCACCAACCCGAGCCGGGAGGGCCCCTACTACGTCGTCGATCTCTGGGTGCATCAGGGCAGCGGCGGGGCGGCGAAGATGGAAGCTTATGATCGCAACAGCAAGGTCATCAAACGCTACATCGTCACCAAGATTCAGAAGGTGGAGGGCGCCACCACATTGAAGGAACTGCGGATTGAAACCTTGAATCCCTTCAATGGCGACATCAAAGGCCGCACCTACATGATCCTGGATGATCCCGTGAAGAAATAACGCGACGCATGGAACCGCCGCGCAAATTCAATCCGCATCCCTTCGCCTACCACCAGGAGCTCGACGTACGAATCGAGAACCTCACCAACGAGGGCGCCGGTGTGGCCCGCGTCGATGGCTGGGTCGTCTTCGTGCCCTTCACGCTTGCCGGTGAGCGGGTGAAGTGCCGCGTCTTCCGCAACCACAAGAACTACAGCGAGGCCGACCTCATTGAGGTGCTGGAGCCCGCGCCAAATCGTGTCGCACCGAAGTGCGCCCTCTTCGGCCAGTGCGGCGGCTGCCAGTATCAGCACCTGGCCTATGCCGATCAGCTTGAGTCAAAGCGACGTCAGGTCGCCGAACTGCTCAAGCACATGGCGAAGATCGAGCATCCCGTGCGCGAAGTCATTCCCTCGCCGGTCGAATACGGCTACCGCTCCAAGATCACGCCGCACTTCCATCGTCCGAAGAGCGGCGGCATCGGTGCCATCGGCTTCCTCCGTG
>DAORHS010000945.1:0-1712 GCA_035438165.1 Prosthecobacter sp. | reverse complement strand
GCTTCGAGGCCCTGCGGCAGCACCGTGTTGCGCAACTCGTCGAGGCGCTCGCGCATCCGAACGGCTGGCATCGCGACACCGCGCAGAAGCTGCTCGTGTTGAAGCAGGACAAAAGCGTCGCGCCCGCGCTCGTCGCGATGCTTCAGAAAAACAGCAGCGACCTCGCCCGCATCCACGCGCTGTGGACGCTCGAAGGTCTCGGTGCGCTCGCCAGCGACCTCGTGCGTGCCGCTTTGAAGGACAGCTCGCCCGTGCTGCGCAAAGCCGCCATCCGCGCCAGCGAATCGCTCGCCGATGAATCGCTCGTGGCCGATGTCACCGCCTTGACGAAGGACAGCGATCCCACAGTCGTCATCCAGGCGCTGCTCACCGCGAAGCAGATGAAGTGGAAGGATCACGCAAAGCTCATCAACCTCACCGCGCTCAGCACGCCGTCGAAGGGCGTCAAAGAGATGGCCGGGCAGATGCTCAACAGCCAGATCAATTTCCCGCGTGAGTTCACCAACGCGCAGAAGGACCAGATGCGTCGCGGTCAGGCCATTTTCCAGGAGCTGTGCTTCACCTGCCACGGCCTCGATGGCAAAGGCACCGCCATCGACGGCCTCGCGCCCGGCATGACGCTTGCCCCTTCGCTCGCCGGATCAAAGACCGCCGTGAAGGGCGACTTCATCCTCCGCGTGCTTCTGCACGGTCTCAGCGGCCCCGTGAACGGCAAGACGTATCAGGCGCAGATGATCCCGATGGCGAACAACCCCGACGAATGGCTCGCCGACATCGCCAGCTACGTGCGCAAGAGCTTCGGCAACAGTGGTCGCTTCATCGAGAAAGCGGAGATCGCGAAGCTGCGCAAGGAACTCGCCGCCCGCACCGCTCCCTGGACCATGGACGAGCTGAACCGCCTCGGCCCGCAGCCGCTCGAAAACCGCAAGGCCTGGAAGCTCACCGCCAGCCACAACGCCAAGGAACTCGTCAAAGCCATCGATGGCAGCCTCGAAACCCGCTGGGACACGCACACGCCGCAGTCACCTGGCATGTGGGTGCAGATCGAACTGCCGCAGGCCGCTGACATCACCGGCCTCGTCCTCGACACCGCCACCTCCCGCGGCGACTGGCCGCGCGGCTGGAAGATCGAGCTGTCTCAAAACGGCAGCGAGTGGGAAAAGCCCGTCCTCGAAGGCCAAAGCGCCACGAACGTCACCGAGTTCATGTTCCCCAAGCAGGTGAAGACGAAGTTCATCCGCATCACCGACACCGGCAGTGTGAAGGGCCTCTACTGGTCGATTCACGAGCTGGATGTGCTCGGGGCCGTGAAGTGAGAGTGTTGACGAGCATCATGTGAGAGGCCAGACTCCAGCGAACGCAAAAACCGCTGGTTATGGGAGAACTCCATTGTCTAAAAGTAGGAAGTGGCGACACTTCAATCATCCGAACCGACACCGCCACCTTCTTGGTCGACTGTTACAGTATCGAGCAACACAAACATCTTTTGCCCGCGACAAAACAGATCAGAGGTGTCTTTGTCACACATCAGCACACGGATCACTTCTCGGGGCTTCGTTATCTGAAAGACCAAGGTTTTAGCATTGATGTCCTGATTCATAGTCCGTACGAGAGGCGTCGTAATGACAACAGTGTCACACTCGACGAATGGAACGACTTTCTCAGTCTGAAGTCGCATTTTCAGGCCAAGGGCACCAAAATGTATTCTCCAT
>DAORHS010000944.1:0-1719 GCA_035438165.1 Prosthecobacter sp. | reverse complement strand
GGTGACGAGCGTGCGCGACACGTGAAGGTTGGGCGTGAAGGCAAAAATCGGGGCGAACTCGGGCCGCTGGTGCGCAAGCAGGTGCGCCATGACGCCGCGGATGGTGAAGACGAGGAGCTTGGAGCCGGGAATGCTGTTGGCGAGGAGGATGGCGGCCTTGACGGTCTTGTGCTTGTTCGTTTTGAGCGGCGCGTCGCTGGCGAAGCGTCCCGAGGGATACTTTTGCTCGATGCGGCGGATGACGGTGTTCAGCACCTCCACGCATTTGTCGGGATAGCGGCCCACGCTGGTTTCACCGCTGAGCATGACGCAGTCCACCTGCTCGATGACGGCGTTGAAGATGTCCGTGACCTCGGCGCGGGTGGGCACGGGGTTTTCGATCATGCTTTCGAGCATCTGTGTGGCGACGATGACCTTGCGGCCATGGTAGGAGCAACGCTCGACGATCTGGCGCTGGATCAGCGGCAGATCCTCGATGGGGCACTCGCTGCCGAGGTCGCCGCGGGCGATCATGATGCCGCCGCTGGCCTCGACGAGGGCGTCGAGATTGGCGAGCGCCTGCTGGTTTTCGATCTTGGCGATGACGCGGGCCTTGCTGCGCTTTTGTTCCAGCAGGAGCTGAAGATGCTGCAGGTGCCCGGGTTCGCGGGCGAAGCTCAGGGCGAAGAAATCGACGCCGAGTTCGACGCCAAGATCCAGGTCGGCGTAGTCCTTCTGCGTGAGCGGAGGCAGACGCACGGGGACGCCGGGGAGATTGATGTGGCGGCGGGACTTCATCTCCCCCTTTGTCATGACGGTGCCGAGGACGCGGAGCGTGGAGACTTCGGTGGCTTTGATCTGAATCATGCCGCCATCGACCATGATGGTGTCGCCGGCCTTGAGGTCTTTGCCGAGGTCGGGGTAGTTCACGCTGACGGAATATGGAGTGGTGGCCGTGATCTCGGGTTTGCAGCGGAATTCGACGGTGTCGCCCACCTGGAGCTGCCAGGGCTGCTCGACATCGCCGGTGCGGATGCTGGGGCCGGTGAGGTCCATGAGCACGGCGATCTCACGCCTGGTGGCTGCGGCGGCCTCGCGGACGCGGGCATAGACGGTGCGCACCCAGTCGTGCGAGGCGTGGCTCATGTTCAGGCGGATGACGTCGGCGCCTTTGGCAATGAGATTGGAAATGACTTCGGGGCTCTCCGTGGCGGGGCCGAGAGTGCAGAGAATTTTGGTTTTACGCATGGAAGGCATGATGAGAGCAGGTGGCGGGCCAGCGGTGGCCCCTGTCTTGCTTCATGGCAAGACTCAGAACGCAAAGAGTTGGGTGTAATTGGCGGCGATGATGCCTTGCATTTCCTCCATGGGCATGCCGCGGACGCGTGCGAGGAGTTCATAGCTGACGCGCAGGTTGGCCGGATGGTTCAGGGCGGCGCCATCATTCGTTCGCAAGGGATGGGGATTCAGTTCATCCGGAGGCCACATGTCGGGGGCGTCGGTTTCGGCGAGCAGGCGGTCCAGCGGCACGGATCGGAAGACGGCGAGCTGCGCTGCTTTGCGTGGATGGCCGAAATAGGGTGATAATGAAAAGCGTGCGCCAAGCGAGGCAAAGGCCGGGATCATCTCAGCCGGGCCGCCGTAGGAGTGCAGCAGAAAGCCACGACGCGGCAGCGGGCAGGCGCGCAGCGTTTCTTCCAGCAGACCCCAGGCGCGCAGACAGTGGATGGTGGCGGGGCG
>DAORHS010000943.1:0-1719 GCA_035438165.1 Prosthecobacter sp. | reverse complement strand
CATGAGGCGCTCGACAGCCTGCGGCGTTTCGTCGCCGTGAAGTTGCAGGGCTTGAAACAGGTGGCTGGAGATCGCGGCATCAAGCAACGCATCATCAGGATTCACAAGCACGGCCACCAGGGCATGTTTCGCCGCAATGTCCTGCAAAGACTCTGTGGCGGCCGACAACGGCATGTGGCGCTTTGATTGGGGCCAGAGATTGATGCCCACCGCATCCGCCCCGAGGGCAAAAATCTCCGCCGCTTGGGCGGGATGCGTGATGCCGCAGATTTTGACGCTGTGACGATGAGGATCAGGGAACATGGGGAGACAAAGGCGGAAACGCCAGCCCCTGGCGTTCGGGCAGCAACGAAGCCGTCAGGGACAGCAGCACATCGAGCTTGGGTGGCAGCGGCATGCTGCCGCGCACACGCACGTCACGCTGCATTTCCTGAAAACGCATGGCATCGGGCGGCCTCATGAGAAAGATCACTGGCGGCGCCGTGTGGACACCTGCATGCACCAGCGGATATGCCTTGCTGAGCAGGCGATCGAGCATGTCACCCGTCATATCAGGCAGCGGCAGGGAAAACAAGAACAGCGAGTACTCGCGCTTCAGGGCCATTTCAAAGGCACGCTCGCCGTTCGGCGCATCATCCACTTCGCAAAAGCGGAACGCCATGAGCGCCTCACGGATCACACGACGGAAAGGCAGGCTCTCCTCCGCCAGCAAGACCCGCGGCACGGCAGAAGCGACCGGTTCAGGTGTCATTTAGAACCTTCAGCTTTCCGGGTAAACCGCCACGGCCATCACGCCCTCGCTGGGCAGCCACCCCACCACCTCGGCACGTTTGAGCGGTTTTGCCGACGATCCCATGCCTTTGCGCACCGTTTCCAAAACTTTCTTCTGCGTGTCCTCGGTGACGGTCGATCCAAACAAACCGGCCAGATCGGACAGCACCGGAGCGGGAGCATTCACACCGCCAACCATGGTCACCGCTGTACGCGTCTGACCGCAGGCCAGAATCGCATCACGGATCGCCTCCGGCGTCATCGTGCCGGAAACCACCACGAGACGACGCAGCCGCGTCTCCGCCGTGGGAGACTGAACGATGGAGGGAGCGACGACCGCAGCCGCTTCGCTGACCGGTGGCTTGATGGACTTGGAAGGCTTCAAAAAGCCACGCGGGCCATCGGAATGGAAGGCCTGTGGCACACCCAGCGCCTGCGGCAACGCCGGCTCCTGCGCGCTCAAAGCAGCGGCAGAACCCACAAAGACAGCGACCAGACAAAAGACGGGAGATTTCACAAAGGGCCGATTTTTTATCATGCCAGCCCTGAAGTGACAATCATAAAGATCAGAAAGGCTGAATTTGGGTCACCCAGCGCCAGGGAACCCCGCATTCCATTCCCCCATTCCATTCTTGCCGCTGACCGACGGCCCGGATTAATATCCCCCAATGCGTTTCGCCCTTTTCGTTCTGCTCTTTGCCTGGAACAGCCATGGGCAGCAACTGGAACGCATGGCGGCGGCCTCGAATGCCCACGCCTGCGAGCTGTTTCAGTACTTCCGTCAGATGACCGACGGCAACTTCTGCTTTTCGCCTTTCAGTTCACACCAGATCGCCGTTCTCCTCACCGCCGCTGCCAACGGAGAAACCCAAAAGGAAATCGCGGCCTTTGCCCATCTGAACGGTGATGCCCCCCAGGAGATCGAAAATGCCGGTGCCTTGCGTGCCG
>DAORHS010000942.1:0-1720 GCA_035438165.1 Prosthecobacter sp. | reverse complement strand
TTACATGCTCGACAAGAAACGCGGCCTGCAAGCCTTCGAGTTGAAGACCGGCAGAATCCTGTGGAGTGATGACAACACGCTCACGCCGAAGGACAGCAATCCACAGATGAGCCTCGTGTGGATGGATGAAGCGAAAAACCTGGCCGCGCTGCTCAATGCGAGCGGTGAACTCGTCTATGTGACGCTGAAGTCCGAAGGTCGTGAAGAACTGGCCCGCTGGCAGATCATCGGCAAAACCTGGGCCCATCCCGCCTTTGCTGCAAACCGGTTATTTGCGCGCAACGACAAAGAACTGGCGGCCTGGCGGCTTTGGTAGTCCGCATGAAACTCTGGCCGCCCTTCCTCCTCGCTGTTTTTGTCATCGCCGCCGCTCCTGTGGCCGAAAAGCCTGCCTGGAAGGCGGGCGCGGCTTCGGCAAAGATCACGCCGGAGAAATCCATGTGGATGGCGGGCTATGCGGGGCGCATGAAGCCTTCCGAAGGCGTTGAACTGGACCTTTTCGCGAAGGCCTTCGTGCTCACGGATGAAGCCGGAGCCAAGTTTGTGCTCGTGACGATGGATTTGATCGGCGTGCCACGAAATCTTCGCCTCGCCGTAGCCGAGCGCGTGAAAAAGGAGCACGGCATCGAGCCGGCGAACCTCGCGATCAACGCGTCGCATACGCACAGCGGGCCGGAGTTGCGCACGAGCAAGATTTTCGGCGCGGATGATGTGGCGCTGCGCGAAAAGGAAGCCGCCGAATACACAGCGAAGTTGGAGGACACGATTGTGCGGCTGATTGGCGATGCGATTCAGAAGTCGGTGCCCGCGCATCTCGATTACAGCACCGCGCGATGCGGTGTCTCGATGAACCGCCGCACGCCGGATGGCAAAGGCGGCTGGAGCAATTTCCCGAATCCCAACGGCCCGGTGGATCAGACGGTGCCGGTGTTGAAGGCGACGAGCGGCGAAGGCAAAGAGATCGCCGTGATCTTCGGCTACTCCTGCCATTGCACGACGCTCGGCCATCAGAAATTCAGTGGCGACTACGCCGGTTACGCACAACAGGCGCTCGAACAGGCCCACCCCGATGCCGTGGCGATGTTTGCGAACGGTTGCAGCGGCGATCAGAACCCGTATCCGCGCCGCACGATGGAGCTGGCACAGACACACGGCAAGTCGCTCGCCACATCGGTCGAAGCCGCGCTCACGACGAAAATGAAACGCCTCACCGGCCCCATCCGCGCCGCGTATCGCGAGATCCCCCTGGCCTACGACACGTTGCCGACGAAGGAGCAGCTCCTCGAAGAACAAAAATCCACGAACAAATGGCAGGCCACGCATGCCACGCGTGTGTTGCAGCGAATCGCCGACGAAGGACCGCTGAAACCGACCTATCCCTACCCCGTGCAGGTTGTCCGCCTCGGCGACGACCTCACCTGGGTCACACTCGGCGGTGAAGTCGTCGTGGATTACTCGCTGCGGCTCAAACAAGACATCAAGGATCCCATCGTGTGGGTCAGCGGCTACACCAACGACGTCATGGCCTACATCCCCAGCCTGCGCATCTGGCAGGAAGGCGGCTACGAAGGCGGCGGCGCGATGATTTACGGCACGCATCCCACCCGCTGGAGCGACAAGACCGAGGATCATATCATCGGGGCGGTGATGGAGTTGCGGAAGAAGGTGGAGTGATTCTCTGACTACTCAGCCTTTTCCAGCGTCTCGATCAGGAAGAGGA
>DAORHS010000941.1:0-1721 GCA_035438165.1 Prosthecobacter sp. | reverse complement strand
CCGTGCCTGCCATCAGTGACAACGACGTGCCTAGAATGGCCAGTGAGGCCGCCTTGTGCCGCAACGCCAGCTTCCAAAGCCGTTCCCCTGTTCCAACTCGTCGCGACAGGATCGGCTCGCCCTTCACGAAGCGATCCAGCTCATCCGCCAGGAACCCCGCGCTCGGCAGACGCCGTGCCGGCTGCTTTTCCAGGCAACGCAGGATCAGCGTGGCCAGATCACTCCGAATCTGGGAAATTTCCTTCATCGCAGGCTCCGTCTCTTTCGAAACCGGCGGCTTTGTGCTCGAACGCGAAATCAGCTTCCCGGACGAGCTGATTTCCGGCTCCTCCTGCGTGATGCGCCGCATCACCTCCACCGCGCTGCCGCCCTGGAACGGCAGCTTGTCCGTCAGCATCTGGTACAGCATCACCCCCAGCGCCCACACGTCGCTCGCCGTCGTGATCTGCTTCGCCTTCCCCGCCGCCTGCTCCGGGCTCATGTAATGCGGCGTGCCCACGTACGCGTTGCTGCGTGTGAGCTGAAACTCCGCGTCCAGCAGCTTCGCCAGCCCAAAGTCCGAGAGCATCGGCTTCCCCGCCACATCCAGCAGAATGTTCGCCGGTTTCAAATCCCGGTGCAGCACCCCGTGGTCATGCGCATGCTGCACGGCACGGGCGATCCGGCTCATCATCGTGGCCGCCTCACGGTCCGACATCACGCCGCGCTTTTTAATCCGGTCCGCCAATGATCCGCCTTCGGCCAGCCGCATCGTGTAATACGGCACGCCATCCTCCTCCCCGCTCTCGTATATGGGGACAATGTCCGGGTGGTCGAGCTGCGCGACCGCCTGCGTCTCCGCCTTGAAGCGTGCGGCCTCTTCACGCGTGGCGAAGTGGGCATTGCGGATGAGCTTGAGCGCCACCACGCGCCGCAGCTTCACATCCTCGGCCTCGTACACGATGCCCATGCCGCCGCTGGCGATCTCACGCACCAGCCGGTAGCCGGCAAACTCGCACGGCAGGCTCAGGACACGCGCCGGTGCCGAAGTAGCAGCAGCCGCCTGCACCTCCAGCCCTTCGTTGAGCAGGCACGCGAGGCAGATGCCGTCCGTCTCCAGTCTGGCGGAGCAGACAGGACAGGCTTTCGGCTCACTGGCGGCGACATTCATGCGCGTTGGAAAAACTCAGGCTGCCGAGAGCAGGCCCACTAGGTAACGCAGTTCGTCATCCACCTCGTCATCGCTGGAAACCACGCTGCGCACCTCCTCGCGCAGCAACGCGCCAAACCGGCGGCGTAAATCCGTCGCTGCTTTCCGTACGGCCCCATGCGTCATGCCAAAACGCTGCGCAAGGTCCTCCCAGTCCGGTCCCGTTGCGTCTGCCGCAAACGTGCGCCGTCTCAGCTCCGTCAGGAACTCGCTGCGCTCACGCTGGGAGATCTCCGCCTCCAGCCGCTGCATGGCCCCGTCCACCATCGCCCGCGCCCAGCGATGGTCGTAGGCCCAGTCAGGCGATTTTCCCTCGATCAGGGCGGGCTCCTCCAGCCGGGAATCCATTTCATCAATCAACAGTACAGGCACCTCGCCGCCACGCTTCGCGGCACGGGCCTTTTTGTGCTCGTTGACGAGCCAGTTTGTGAAGCAGCGCAGCAGAAAACTGCGGAACCGCACTTCGCCACGCTGCACGTTTTTCAGCATCTCATGAGACAACAGGTGCTCGAAGAAACCCTGGACCGCATCC
>DAORHS010000940.1:0-1725 GCA_035438165.1 Prosthecobacter sp. | reverse complement strand
GATCGAGAAACGCACCGGCTTCCCAGGGCACAGCACCACAAACGACGGCAGGTTCGCGTTCTCATTGCCCAGCCCGTAGCTCAGCCACGAGCCCATGCTCGGCACGCGCTCCGTCATCGTGCCGTTGTTCATCAGCAGCAAGGCCGGGCCATGATTCGGATTGTCCGTGTGGCAGGAGCGCAGCACACACAGGTCATCCGCATGCCGCGCCAGATTTGGCAGCAGCTCGCTGATCTCCAACCCGCTCTGCCCGTGCTTGGAATAAGCATACGGCGATGCCAACAAGCCGCCCGTCGGCCGCTCCGTGCGCAGGTCGGCTCCCGTCGGCTTCTGGCCCGCGTATTTCACCAGACCCGGCTTCGGATCGAAAAAGTCCGGCCCGAACGGCCCGCCATTCATGAACAGATGAATCACCCGCTTCGCCTTCGGCACGAAGTGCGACCTCGGCCCCGCCTGCACCGTCGAAGCCAGCCCAAGCGCGCCCAGGCCGCCGCCCATGCGGGTCAGCAGTTCACGACGGGAAAGCGCGGAGAGATCAGACATGCAGCCAATACGGCTTCAAACAGCACACGCTTGCTCCAAACTCCAAAACCCTTCGACTCTCTTGGCAGCTCAAGGAACGCTCGAATCAGCCGCAGTGGGGCAAAGAGGCGGAGACGGCAGTGATGGGATGCCACAGGTCCAAACTCTACGCTGCTGCTTAGCCTTTCGCTTCGCGGCTTCGCAGCAGCGGCAAAAGAAATATCACCACAGAGGCCTCGGAGGATCACAGAGTTTCTGTCTGAGATCTCTGTGCCTCTCAGTGACCTCTGTGGTGAACCTGAATCATTCTGCCTGCCGGATAACTTTGGGATTGGTTCAGCGTTTCGGCCGCAAGAGCACCCGTGACCGCTGCTCCCGCTCAGTGCTTCGCTTGCACCGCGGCCTCGGCCTTCGGCTTCGCCTTGTCTCGCTCCTGCAGCGCAAACCCAATCGGCACATACACTGCCAGACAGTAGCCCAGGCACCAGATCACCGTGCCCCGCCAGAACTTCACCGGCTGCCGGTCGCGGAAGGCCGGACCCGTGTTGTCGTTCAGACAACCCGTCTGCACCGTCTGCACCAGATGGCCGGCCACGAGGAAACACCACAGCGGCGCGAACAATGTCATAAGTCCGAACTCGTGAATCACCGCGCCACACACCGCCGACGCCACCGAGAGGCCAAACAACCCCCAGAACCACGGCGAACGGAATTGCATTTTCGGCTCCGGCACGCTGGGCGATGGACCATAGGAGGCAGGATCGCCCTCGCGCCGGATCGTCCATCCCAGCGCCCCCTGCCCACGGATGTCGCCACAGGCCGGACACTCCATCGTCAGCCCTTCGGAGCGCTCCAGATCGGCGGGTCCTAGACGCAAGCAGAACGGACAGCGCAGCCTAAACCGCCGACGTTGAATCCGAATGCCCATCCAAAGACACATCACCGCCAGCACCGCAAACACCACGGTCCAGATCGTCGCCAGATGAGCCGTCACGCCCTCGCCCGGCTCATCAGCCAGCATGAAAACCCCAATCCAGCCAAGGATCATCGTTGGCGGAGCTATTTTGCAAAAATAAAACCAGAAGCGGTAGGTCACGCGGCAGAGAGAAAGAGATTTCCGAATGCTTGGCAAGCCTTCTCCATTCCAAGGACACAGTCTCAACAGGCGCACGGCCCGTGGTCGGACACAGTGCGGACAAAGAT
>DAORHS010000939.1:0-1732 GCA_035438165.1 Prosthecobacter sp. | reverse complement strand
CAGGGAGTGGTCAAGAGGCAGCTCGTCCTCCTACTCCTACTCGTCCTCCTACTCGATTCTGGGGCTGCCTTTGGCCCAGGGAATACACGGGATGACACGAATGAGTTCACCGGATTGCAATTTCAGCGGACGCGGGGCACGTTCAGCCATGAAGAAACTGTTCCTGGCCATCCTTGTCCCGGCTTTCGCCCACAGTGAGGAACTGGCCTTCGATCTCTCCAAACCCGGGCTGCTTCGTCCTGGCATCGTGTATGCGTTTTCGATCCAACCAACGCCCAAGAGCAAGCCGTTCACAATTCGACTGCATGCCGAGAAAGAAACCTTCGCAAAGGATCAATCAGGAGAGCCTTATGCGGGAATCGCCAAAGTCACCGCCACGTCTCCTGACGGGAAAACGACCGATCTCCCCTTCGGTCAAACCGATACAGGCGTACCTCACACCTACGTTGGTGATTTCGACTTCGATGGCGATCTGGATTTTCGGATCATCGAAGGCTGGGGAACCGGTGGATCATGGTATGTGTTCTATCGCTTTCACGAGGAGCGTTATCAGCATTGGGAAGAGCCGGAAGATCTGGGCATTAATCACTTCGATGAGGAGGGAAAAAAAGCCGTGAGTTCAGGAAGATCAGGCCCCGAAAACATCAGCACCTACTTTGAGTTCAAAAATGGTCATTTCCGCAAGGTGCGGGTGGAAGCGATCCGTCTGAAAAAATCCCTGCCCGAGTTCAAAGACACGGAAGTCGGGGATTGGATTTCGGCGCTTGTGAAAGAGGACTGGAAGGACGGAAAACTGATCAAGCGGACGGTTGAGCCGCAGTAACTCCGCCTCCGCTGACAATTTCCGCCCACATCCGGCATTTGCCCGCGCGGCATCGTCGCGTATCGCTCTGGCCTCATGTTTCGCCGTTTCCTTTTGCTGTCCGCCCTCGTTCTGCCCTCGCTCTCCCCTGCCCTGGAGGTTCAGGTTTCGCCCACGATTTCGCTTCCTCAAGCCGTGCAGCAAGTCCGGGAGGCCCGCAAAGCCGGTGACGCGTCTCCTGCCACGATTGTTTTGCCCGAAGGCACCACCGAACTCTTGCAGCCGATCACGCTCGAAGCCGCCGACTCGAATCTCACGATCACCGGCACAAAGAGCACGCTCATCGGCGCTCCACTGGTCACGGGCTGGCAAAAGCACGAAGGCGAGATCGTCAAAGCGGATGTGTCGAAGCTGCTGCCGAAGGGCTTTGTGCCCAAACAACTGCTCTGCGATGGCGAGCGCCAGATCTTGGCCCGTTACCCGAACTTCGACGCGAAGGATCCGCTCTACGGCGGCTGGGCCTTTGTGGATGAGTTTCCGCCTGCCGGTGCGCCGGAAGGACATCTCTGGAAACGCACGCTGTATATAAAACCCGAAGACGTGCGGAAATGGGCGCATCCAGAGGACGTGGAACTCGACATCTTCGCGCAATACGGCTGGTGGAACTTCATTGAGCCCGTCGCGTTGCTCGATCCGCAGACGCGACTGCTCACGCTCAAGAAAGATTGCGGCTATGACCTGCATCCGCACAACCGCTACCACTTCCAGAACGCGCTCGAAGAACTGGATGCACCCGGCGAGTGGTTCCACGACAAGCACACCGGCACGCTTTACTTCTGGCCAACGAAACCGATCGCGGAATGCGAGGTGCGCATTCCCACGCTCGATGGCTTCTTCAAAGTGAAACCCGGTGCGAAGAAGATCTCGATT
>DAORHS010000938.1:0-1735 GCA_035438165.1 Prosthecobacter sp. | reverse complement strand
CGATGCCGCGGGCGATGAGACCCATGAGTTTGGCGATCTTTGCAGCGTGGTCGTAGTCGATCTTGTCCGCAGTGTCGCTGGGCATGTGATAGTCGGCATGCGAGCCGGTGAAGGCGTTCAGCGTGGGGATGCCCTTCAAATAGAACGCGGTGCTGTCGGTGGGCAGATGGGCGTCGGTTTGAGTCGTGATGGGCAGGCCGATGGGCGCGTTGCGTTTTTCGATCTCCTTGGTCCACAGCGAGCTGCTGCCGAGGCCCTGCAGCACGAGCGTCTTCTGAAAACGGCCGATCATGTCCATGTTCAGGCAGGCGGCGAACATGCCGGTGAGCTTCGCGCTGGCGTCGCCCTTGATCATCTTGGCATAGGCCTCGACGAAGTGATTGCTGCCGAGCAGTCCAAGCTCCTCGCCGCTCCACGCAGCGAAGATGATGTCGCGCTTCAGCGTGAGCTTGCCCTGCCTCTTCAAATCGGTCAGCCATTGGGCGATTTCGAGCACACCGGAGACGCCTGAGGCGTTGTCGTCGGCGCCGTGGTGGATCTTGTTCACTTCATCGCCCTTGGCGCGTGAATTGGAGCCGCCGCTGCTGCCAAGGTGATCGACATGCGCGCACACGATCAACGGCGCGACGTGCGGATCGGGTTTGTCGCCATAATGCAGCACCGCGAGCACGTTGCGGCCCATTTTCTTCTCCTGCTGGATGACGATGTTCGCGGCGAGCGTGAGTCCTTTGCAGTCGATGCCGCCCATGAGATCGCCGGTGTCGAGCTTGTCCTGCAGCTCCTTCAGAGTCTTGCCCGCGCTTGCGAGGATCTTATCGCCCACGGCATCCGTGATGCTGATGGCAGCGAGTCCGGAATTCGCCAGCGATGCATCAAAGGTGAGCGGCGCGAGCTGCTGCACGACTTTGGAATTTGGTCCACTGACGACGATCAAGCCGCGTGCGCCTTTCTGACGTGCCGTGAGCGCCTTGTAACGCAGGCTGGAGTAGCGGCTGAGTTCGTTGCGGCGCTCCTGCGTGACGCCTTCCGGCAGGTAGCGCAGCACGAGCACCCATTTGTCCTTCACATCGAGATGCGCGTAGCTGCTGTAGGTCTCGATGGAGGCCGAATCCGGCGTTTCGATGCCGTATCCGGCGAAGACGATGCCGGCTGCCTTCACTTCGCCGTTTTGCGAGAAGGAGAGAGGCTTCCAGTCCTGATCAACGGTCAGGGATTGGTCAAGAAGGGTCAAGCTGTTGCCCTCACCGAGCGCGACGCCGGCGGTGAAGTCGAAGTTGTCGAAGTAGGTGTCGTCATCGCCCATCGGTGCGAGGCCGATCTTCTGGAAGACGTCCGCGACATACTTCGTCGCGAGTTTTTCACCTTCCGTCCCGGTGAGACGACCGCCCAGCGCATCACTGGCGAGATAAGTAACCTGCTGCTTCATGTCTTCTGGACGAATCTCCGCTGACGTGGCGGCGAAATCGGGCGCCGCGACTTTCGGCTCCTTCACGCTCAGCGGATCCGTTTTGAGGCCAAGCGCCGCGAGCGCGTGATCGTGGTTCCAGTCGCTGAGGTAAATCTGCGAAGCACCACCCGCGCCGCGACCGCTCGTCCATGACAGCTTCTTGCCATCCGGCGAGAAGACGGGCAGACCGTCGAACCCATCCGTGGTCGTCACGCGCACCGGGTCGTGTTTGCCGGCGGCATCGACGATGTAGAGCTCGAAGTTGGCGAAGCCGTTGAGGTTCGTGGT
>DAORHS010000937.1:0-1742 GCA_035438165.1 Prosthecobacter sp. | reverse complement strand
GGAATCAGCATTGAATGCGGTAGGCGGGAGCACGACATCACTCCCTACTATGACCGGTGTCGCGGAATCGGGCTTGCTACTCATCTTTGCTTCCTCCCTTTGATTTGGTGCGCTTACCTCCGGCGGCTGACGCTAAGGCTTTGGCATACGATTTGGCGAACTCCTCAAGCCTGATGCCGAGCTCGCCACAGATGCGGTCCACCTCAATGAAGTCGAGTCTCCGTTCGCCCATTTCATACTTACTCACGAAGCTCTGGGCCATTCCGAGAGCAGTCGAAAGTTGTGCCTGTGTGACACCCTTCTGAAGCCGCAGCTCGCGCAGCAACTCTCGAAAAATGAGGTATTCGGATGAGAAAACGGATTTGGACACTTGTCCATCCTGCAACCCAAAGTAGAATATCCCAACATGGGGAATTTTGTCACCAATTGCCATCATTCTGTCGCGCCACGACGCGACGATCTCTCTCGCTCTGTGGAGAAGCTGGCGAGCGCGTTACGGCTGCCGAAGCATCTGCTGACAGCTCACAGCCTGCGTTTCCCTGACGGCTCACTGCATTACACGCCCAGATTCCGATGGTGCCTGCTCATCAAGGCCATCATCGAACACTTCTGCCCGGTCTTTGCCCCCGGTGGTGTGGTCCTCTACATAGGCGACACGGAAAACAAATTCGTCCATCTGGAGACCTCTGGCTTGGCCGCGTTGGGTGTCACCTTGGATTCTGCCGCCAAGATTCCCGATGTCATCGTTCACCACACCGCCAAGAACTGGCTGCTGCTCATCGAAGCCGTCACCAGCGCCGGACCCGTGGACGGCAAACGTCGCAAGGAACTCAAGGACCTCTTCGCCGGCTGCAAAGCGGGCTTGGTGTTCGTCACCGCTTTTGAAAGTCGTCGAGCCATGCAATCCTTCGTCTCACAAATCGCGTGGGAATCCGAAGTCTGGATCGCCGAAGACCCCGACCACATGATCCACTTCAACGGCGAGCGGTTCCTCGGGCCATATCCTGACGTGATGCCTGCATGAACGAAGCAAGCCCAAATCTCAACGTCACCACCCGCTGGAAGCAGGAAGGGGTCGGGGGTCGATAGTTGACAGGGATGGCTGAGCAAGCCTTTTGCGCTTCTCACTCCCGGGTGATGGTCTCGTCGAGATTCAGCATGACGCGGGCGAGGGACTGCCAGGCCTGGGATTCCGTGGCGCCGGAGTCGCGTTCGGTGTGGAGCAGGTGGAGCATCGACTGGCGTTCGAGGTCGCCGGGCGGACGGGAGAGGCAGAGCTGGAAGGCGTGGGTGAGGCGGGCGTCGTCGGTTTGGGCTTCCTGGATCAGACGGGCGGCCAAAGACTGGTCGAACTCGACGTAGGCGCTGTCGTTGAGGAGGGTGAGGGCCTGGAGCGGGACTGCTTCAGACATCGGCTCCGGGTCCTTTGGGGTTCTCCGAAATGAGGCTTAACTCAGTGCCATTCCTTCATGCACCGTTTCTCCGGCAAGGGCTATTTCAGATCGGAGGCCAGGTTCAGTTGCGCCGGCCTGGACAGGTTGACGAGCTGCTCTTTTCCATTTTGGCTGGTGATCTTGTTGGACTGGAGCGTGAGCCTGCCACGCACGGAGTCGTAGATCTTGATGCCATTGCCGCCGGACGATTCGATGCTGTTTTCCGCAAGGGTGCCATCGAGCTGTCCGCCGCCTGCCGAGCCGGCGATACTGATGGCGTTGAAGGCGGCGCCGCGAATGGTGTTTCCC
>DAORHS010000936.1:0-1750 GCA_035438165.1 Prosthecobacter sp. | reverse complement strand
GGGATGTGATCTCCCGAAAAGCCGCCGGGCTTTTCGGAAAGCTGAAATCGAGAAAACAGAAAGCAGAAATTCAAAATGCCGGAGGCCATGATCCATCTCTGCTTTCCCAATTTCCCATTTCTGCTTTTTCCGCCGCTCCTGCGGCAGAGGAGGACTTCTGGGCATTGAAGGACGTCTCCTTTGAAGTGAATCAAGGTGAGATCGTCGGCATCATCGGTCGCAATGGCGCGGGGAAATCCACGCTGCTCAAAATCCTCTCCCGCATCACGGAGCCGACCACGGGCCGCATCACGCTCAACGGCCGTGTCGCCTCGCTGCTGGAAGTGGGCACCGGGTTCCACCCCGAACTCACCGGCCGCGAGAACATCTTCCTCAACGGGGCCATCCTCGGCATGAGCCGGGTGGAAATTAAGAGCAAGTTCGACGAGATCGTCGCCTTTGCGGAGGTGGAGCGATTTCTCGACACACCCGTGAAGCGCTACAGCAGCGGCATGTATGTGCGCCTCGCCTTCGCTGTCGCCGCGCATCTGGAGCCGGAGATTCTGGTCATTGATGAGGTGCTGGCCGTCGGTGACGCGGAGTTTCAAAAGAAATGCCTCGGCAAGATGGGCGAGGTGGCCAGGGGCGGACGCACGGTGCTGTTTGTGAGCCACCAGATGGCCGCGGTGCAGAATCTTTGTCAGACAGGCATCCGGCTCGCAGGCGGCCGGTTGCAAGAAGTCGGACCGGTGGGGCAGGCGATCAAAAACTACCTGACACAGACCCACCATCTCGCGCAGTCATCCTTTGCCGATCGCCGGGATCGTCAGGGCAGCGGGAAGATCCGTTTCGAGAAGGTTGGGTTGCGGGATTCCTCGGGCCAGGCGGTCGCGGCCTTCGATTGTGGCGCTCCTGGCATCATGGTCTTGCGTGTGGCGAACTGCACCACGGACACTTTGCGCTCGGTGCGCGTGGCCGTGGGGGTGGACAATGACCTCGGGCAGCGCATCACCGTCTGGTCCACGCATCTGGCCGAAAGAGATCTGGCGGAGGTGGGCGCGGACACCGCCTGCGTCGAGGTGCATCTCCCGCGCGTCACGCTGGCGCCCGGCCGCTATGGCTACACGCTGTTTTGCAGCGTGAACGGCGAGATCGCCGACTGGATCAAGAATGCCGGTTCCTTCGATGTCGAGCCGGGAGACTTCTACGGCACCGGCCAGTTGCCGGACGCGGGACAGGGCTGGTTCATGATGGAGCACCGATTTGCGTATTCGAACCACGTTCTCAATTGAAGAAACGCCTGTGAAGCTTCTTGCCGGACGGTTCATGTCTTTTTCGCTTGAGTCATGGCGGCATGCCAGATCCCCGGACGCTCGTCAGAGTTTTGGGGAAATGATGCGGCAGTTCCCCCGCTGGCTTGGCAGTTTGAAGTCCTCTCCGCTGGCGGACCGGCAGCCATGGATGACCTACACAGCCATCGAGTTCTTGAGGCAAAAGGTATGTCCGGACATGTCGGTGTTTGAGTGGGGAAGCGGCGGGTCCACGCTTTTCTTTGCCTCCCGTGTGGCGAATCTGGTGACTGTGGAGCACGAGCGTCTGTGGGCGGAACGCGTACAGGAGGTGATGTCTGCGGGGCATCCGGCCTTATGGCGCATGGAGATGATCGAGGCTGAACCCCGGCCATCCGGAGTCACCGATGATCCTGCCGATCGCTCCTCCTACGCCTCGGCGGTCGCGCCATGGGCCGGGCAGTCCTTTGAAAGTTACGTGA
>DAORHS010000935.1:0-1751 GCA_035438165.1 Prosthecobacter sp. | reverse complement strand
CGGCGGGCCCCCAGCAGGAAATGCTTCCGGCGCGCACGATTCTGTCGCAGCAGCGCGGCCTCCTCGTCCTTCGTCAGTTGCCAGCGCGGCGAAGAGACGCGCAGTTGCAGATGCCAGGACTGAATGAGGATGCGCTGGTGGTCCTGATTGAACCACTCAAAGAACAGCAGATTCTTCAGACCCGGAGGCACCGGCGCGATCGGTACGGCCCCCAGTTGCAGACGCCGGCGCGGCAGTTTGGCCACGCGGTAGGACGCCGTCATCAGGCCGCTGTAACCGTGCTGCATTGGCGCAACCGCCTCCACATGGCCTTGATTGGCCTCCGGCAGCGGGTTGTGAAAATCCACACGACACCCGGCGATATCACGCAAAAAATTGCCCACCAGCTCCACACGCACCGGTTGACTCTGACCCGCAAGATGAAGCACTCCTGTGACCAAACCGGGTACTTCGTTGGAAAGGTACCCGCCGAGGATGGACGATTCGAGGCAAATGATCATTAATTGTCATATAAACTAGAGGCCTGTGACGGATGCCGCAAGCGCACTTGCCTTCATTCATGCAAAAAAGTCACCCCTCTCAGGGGATCGGAGCAGTTATGTGGAACTGTGGCAAGATTGCTGCTTGTTCCACAGCTCAGGTGATGTTACGGCCCCGTCCCCCGAAACCTCAAACCCAATAAACCAAACATGAAAGACCTCGTTTACCTCAGCCGCGCCTTCGTCGAATTCGGCCCCTTCGCCAAGAAGGAAATCCTCGACTTCCAGAAGCGCGGGATTCTCTCCTCCGCCGACTACCTTCGTGATGAAGGCAGCGACACCTGGCTCCACTACCAGGAGTGGCTCACGGTCGTCCCGATGCCGGAGCCCAAGCTGGTGAAGAAGCCCGCCCCGGCCAAGGCCGCCGTGAAGACCGCCGCCAAGGCCCCGGCCAAGAAGGCGAAAAAGGCCGCTTAAGACATCTCGAGGTCGGAGCACCTCGAACCTTCAAGCATCTACGATGCGCGTCCCGCCTCCGTGCTGGACGCGCATCTTTGTTGATGCGAATAGCGGGGCGTGAACGATGCCGATGCCATCACCTCCCGGACACTGCGCAACGAGCTCTGGCGCTCGCTGCCTTCGGGAGTCATCGACACCCTGACCGCCACCTTCGGCATGCTCATCGCCGTGCGCGTGTTTCACATGAGCGATGTGGCGAAGTCCGTCTTCCTCAGCGCCACCAGCGGCGGCATGGTGGCCAGCCTGTTTGTCGTGCCGCTGCTTTTGCGCGCCAAAAGCACCATCGCTCGCACGGCGGCGAAGGTGCAAATCCTCGGCGGCGCGTGCATGGCCGTGTCCGCCAGCTTTCCGCACGATGCACTGCTCTATGTCGCCGGTCTCAGCCTCGGGCTGTTCTGCCTCTCCATGCAGATCCCGCTGATGACGCAGATCTACCGCATCAACTACCCGGCCGTCAAACGCGGCAAGCTCTACGCCGTCACCGGCGTCACGCGGGCCGCCGCCGCCATGTGCTTCGGCTTCGTCGGCGGCAAGTTTCTCGGCTGGGAAGTGGACAACTACACGTGGCTCCTGTGGGCCTTTGCCGCCAGCGCCTTCATTTCTGGCTTCTGGACTTACAGCCTGCCGGTCACACCGTGGGAGGCGCCGGAGAATTCGAGCACCAGCCTCTGGAGTTCCATGCGCTGGGTGAAGGAAGACCACGACTTCCGCACCCTGCTCATCTCCTGGATGATCATGGGCGTGGGCAATCTC
>DAORHS010000934.1:0-1771 GCA_035438165.1 Prosthecobacter sp. | reverse complement strand
CGGACCAAAACACGACCGGCGGCTCTTTGCGGCGCTTGAAGGGATTCAAATTCAGCCGCAGCGGCTTGTCGGCATCGCCGCCGAAGGCCTTGTGGTGCGCGATGAGCGAAAACTCCGGCAGGATGAGGTCCATAAGTTGTTCGGTTTCGACTTCGAGTGCCCGCTGGCGGTTCAGATGCGCGAGCGGATCAGGCAGCTTGTAGTCGGTGATCTGATGAATGCCCGCATCGACCGCATAAACGACGATGCGGCATGGTTTCGCGGCCTGAAAGCCGATCTTCATCACATCGCCTGGCTTCACTTTCTCCGGCGCGTCGATCTTCACCTCGATGCGACGCTTGTCTGGATTCGCGACGAAGTGCTCCACCGCATAGCTCAGCGGGGAGGTGAAAATCTCCTTCGAGTCGAGCGCACGCACGAAGGATGCGTTCACATACGCGGAGCCTTCGATGTCATTCGGCACCGTGATGTGCTGCACGCTCGCCGTCGTGCCCGCCTTGAACCACTGCCATCCCAAAACACGCTCGCGTTCGATCGTTAGCAGGCCCGCGCCGGTGTAAGTCGCGCTCAGGCTTGCTTCCAGCGATTCGCCGCTGTTCCAGGTGCCGCGCGCCAGTTTGATGCCGAGTTCGGCATCGCGCTCCATGCTGCGTTCGAGATCGCCTTTGCCCACCACGGTGAAGGGTGTGGCGCACACGACGTTGTTCTCCGGATCACGCAGTTCGAGGCGGAATTCGCCCGCAGCAGTCGTCGGCAGCGTGTAATCGGCTCCTTCAAGCGGCAGCGCGAAGCGCGACTCCGACAGCATCGACTCACGCTGCGTCGAAACATACGCGTAGCTGCCACTTTCCTGCTTCGTGAGCACGGAGACGTGTTTGATCTGAATGATGCGCGCCATGAGATCCTTCGGCGCGAACGGCTTCAAATCGGGTCCCACCGCCATGAAGCGCACGTTCGTCGCCGTGTCCTTGCCGAGGTAGTCCAGCTTCGCGTCCGGCTTGTAGCCGACGACATACGGCAGCGCCGCGACGAGGAAACTCTTCCCGCTGCGCACGCTGCGGCCCCCATCGGCCTCGAAACCTTCGATGAGCAGGCTCACCTGGAAGCAGCTCTTATCGAAACGCTCCAGAGCGAGATCAAACTGCGCCTCACCGGCTTCGTCAGTCGTCTGCTCGCCCAGATTGATCTTCTGTCCCGCTTCAGACTCTTCGTCATCATCGGCCGCAAGCAGGCGATTGTGGAAGATGAAGCCTGAAAACTGCTCGAACGCAAAACCGCCCGGACTCAGCTCCATGCGCGCCTTCAGCAATCGTTTCGCCGCCGGGAAACCAAACAGCGTTTGCAGCGACACGTCCGCCTTGATGCTCTTTGGCTGCAACCACCCGGCGAGTTCGTTGCCGGTGAGCGTCACGTCGATCTTCATGCGGTCCGGTTGGAAATCCTCCACCTTGAACGCCGTCTGTCCGAGCCGGATGCGATCGTTCACGCCCTTGATCAAATACAACCGGGCGATGTAACGACCGGTCGGATCGCTCTCGTCCGTCTTCATCTTCACGTCGATGAAGCCATCCGCGGCCAGCGCGATCTTCTGCGTGTCGATCACCTCGTCCTTCGCATTGATCAGCTCGACCTCCAGCGGCAGTCCGGCGAGGCCTGAGGCCCAGTCGCGCCGCTTCAACACCGCACCGAGATGAATCTCATCGCCGGGACGATACACGCCGCGCTCGGTGAACAGAAACGCCTCCAGCGCCTCCTTCTCCGACGCCATCAC
>DAORHS010000933.1:0-1780 GCA_035438165.1 Prosthecobacter sp. | reverse complement strand
CCTCCGGCAAAATGCAGCGCTGGAAGCTTGATGACGCATGGAAGTGGCAGCCCGTCGCCGAAACGGTGCGCAGCAAGCCCGGAAGCTACTCCACCAGCGCCGTCAGCCGCGACGGCAAAATCATCTGGCTCGCGGAAGGCCATCAAATCACCGGCATCGACTCGGCGACTGGCAAAGCCGTCGCCTTCATCGAACTGAAGATCAGAGAGAGGATGAGGAACTCCTCCAGCTTTCCCATCGAGCAGATCGCGGTGACGCCCGAGCCGTTCACCCTCGCCGTCGCACTATGGGATGGCCGAGTCGCGCTGGCGGTTTGTCGTCCGTTGGAAAACTAGCAGCGCTCAAAATCATGAACCGTCAGTTCGTTTGCCTTTCGACACTCGTTATTCTCGCATGGTCCGCTGTAGCGGATGAGCGTGTGATCTTGGAACAGCCGGTGCGTGTCGTCACGTCGCCGGATCTGGCGATTTTTTCCGAATCGTGGCGGAAAGCGCCCGTGCTGGCCTCCGGCGAGGTGTTGCCGGATAATCACATCAAACGCGCGCAGATGATTCTGGGACGTGCGTTGAAGAAATACCCACCGCAGGTGCTCCAGGCCGATTTGAAGGCCGTTTATGTGCTCGCGGAGTTGCGCTACAGCGGTGTCATCACCAGCGGCACGAACTCGCGCACAAGCGTGTATTTGAAGATCGGCGATGTGAAGAAGGGCTTCACCGATGCGCACATCGAAGGCGTGTTTCATGCCGAGTTCTCCAGCATCCTGATGCGCAATCACACGCAGCATCTCGACAAGGATGCCTGGAATGCCGTGAATCCGCCAGGTTTCAAGTATCTCGGCAACGGCGTCGATGCGGTGAGGCAAAAAACGGCCGGCACCGTGCTCCGCGAGGAGCTGCACGAGAAAGGCTTTCTCGTCGAATACGCCCAATCGACGCTGGAGAACGACCTGAACGGCCTCGCGAAGATGCTTTTCAATGGCGAGGCGGAGTTGTGGGCGATCGCGGCCAAGTTTCCGAAGATCCAACGTAAACTTAACCTCACGCTGGCCTTTTATCAAAAGATCGACGCATCCTTTTCCGAGGCGTTCTTTCGCTCGCTGGTGCCTCGGTGATGACTTCGTCCGGCTGGCTCTGCGTGAACAGGTGGTCGTGCGACGTTATCCCCACGTATGAAACTCCTCCGCCTCCTGCCCGCCTGCCTCCTCGCGCTCTCCATTTATGCCGCAGACCTCCACCCCGCGGCTGATGCCACCGGCTTCGTGCCGCTCTTCAACGTCAAGGATCTCACCGGCTGGAAAACGACCGGGAACTGGCTGGTCGAGCCCGATGGCAGCGTCTCGCTGCATCCACGCGAGGGAGAAAAGGGCTGGCAGCGCTACGACGCCTATCTTTCAACCGAGAAGCAATATGCGGATTTCACGCTCGACCTCGAATTCAAAATCAACGCCAAGGGCAACAGCGGCGTGTTCATGCGCGTCGGCGATATGAAGGAGCCGGTGAAAACTGGCTTCGAGGTGCAGATCCTCGACACCTACGGTCTGGAGAAACCCGGACACCACGACTGCGGCGGCATCGTGCACGGCACCGGACCGTCGAAGAACATGGTGAAGCCTGCCGGCGAGTGGAACCGCTACACCATCACCGTCCAAGGCCGCAGCGTGAAGGTCGTGTTCAATGGCGAGCAGGTCATCGACACCACGCTCGAAGCCATGAAGATGGCCGACCGTCCGAACGCCGGCCACATCGCCTTCCAGGACGAGGCGCTGCGGGTTTGGTACCGA
>DAORHS010000932.1:0-1790 GCA_035438165.1 Prosthecobacter sp. | reverse complement strand
GAAGCGATCGCGCTCAGGGAGAAGAAGGAGGCGAACACGGTCTCGCAGATCATTCTGGCCACGGTGAGGGACCTGGATGAACGACGCACGGGCAGCGACATCGACCCCGAGCAGATGAAACAGGAGATGCTCAGACGCATCACCGAGTTCAAAGGCGATCCGGTGCGCAAAGCGCAGATGCTGGCCGAGACCGCCGTCATGTTTCCCAATGCACAGTGCCTGGAGAATTATCGTCAGGCGCTGGCCTTGGTGGAGCCGGTGCTGGGACCGGACGACCCAATGGTGTGGGACATGCGCTTCTGTGTGGCCGGACAACGGGCGGTCATGGAGAACCAGTCCGACGAATCGCTGAGCGAACTGCGCACCGTCCTGGCATGGCAGCTCGAACATTTGGGGCCTTCCCATCGCCAGACCCTGTTCACGCAGTTCACCGTGGGGAAGAATCTCAATCTCCGGGGGGAAGCGAAGGATGCGGAGGCTTTGCTTGCTGCGGTCTGCCGTGAAACGGAGGGCAATGCCTCCTATCCCCTCGCGCATCAGGCGCTCTGCCGGCTCGAACATGTGCGGGCGGTGTTTCTAGCGGGCAAACACGAGCAGGCGCTCGAACTCGGCCGGGTGGCCTGCCGCAAAGCGCTGGACACGCTGGGAGACAAACATGTGATGACGGCGCGTACCTTTGGCTTGCAGGCGGTGCACTGCCGACAGGCCGGATTGCTCGACGTGGCTGCGGAAAGCGGTCGCAAGGCGCTGGACATCTACTGGCAGTCTGTCGGCCCCGACAATGTGTATGCTCAGGACTGCCTGACCACGCTTTCAGCGACACTGGCCGAAAAGGGTGACAGGGAGGCTCGTCTCGAGCTGGTGGAGGAAGCGGTGAAGGTGTGCGACTTGCAACTGGGCCCCGCCCATTCCTTCACGCTCCACCGCGTGGAGTCTTGCCAGTTCGTCCAGATCGAGATGAAACACTACGCCGACGCGGTGGCGCTTGGGGAGAAGTGGATCACACGCATCCGTTCCACGGACGGCGTGCTTCCTGCGGCAGCCACAGGAGTTCTGCGTGAACTGGCCTACGCTCTGCGCGTGCTCCGCCGGCATGCGGAGGCCGAGAGCGTTTTGCGTGAGCTTGTTCCGATGATGGAGAAGCACGAGCCGGACGATCTGAAACGGTATTCGGATCTCTCCAATCTCGGAGTGACCTTGCTGGGGCAGAACCGTCCGGCGGATGCGATACCCCTCCTCAAGCAGGCGATCGAAGCCTTTGAGAAAAAGGGCGAGGCGCAGCCCAAACTCACCGCCAGGGCCCTGCCTCTGGCCAGGAAGCGGCTGCAGCAGGCGGAAGAGACCCTGCGGCAGGACGAGGCGGCAGGGCGGTAATTTTTTTCAGAACCGGGGTAACACGCGGAACAGGAAGTTGTGGATGCCGGATGCACGAACCCGTGCATACCCATGAAAACACAACAAACACTACTCCGAAAACTGCCCCACGCGGCACTCGCGGCGATCCTGTCGCTGTCTCTTGTTCTGAAACCGGCTTATGCGGTGGATCCCGATCCTGGAACCGTTTTGAACGGCGCCTTCTCCCTGGATGGGGCGAATGCGATTCAGGAAGGGAACAATGCCAACGGCTTCTTCCTTCAATCGGGCAGTCTGAACCTGTCCAACCTGACGTTGCAGAATTTTAACACCGTGGGCGGAAACGGCAGCGGTGGCGGTGCGGGTTTTGGCGGTGCCCTGTTCATCAATACCGGCACGACCGTGGAACTGAACAACGTGAACTTTCTCTCCAACAA
>DAORHS010000931.1:0-1792 GCA_035438165.1 Prosthecobacter sp. | reverse complement strand
GCGACGCGCTGGCTCCCTGCCACGATGTGGCCTGATCACCCCTGAATCCAACCCCACTTTACGCATGAGCTCCACCCGCGTTCTCCTCACCACCACGTCATTCCAGGACACTCCCGGCATCCATCACGACATGCTGGCCAAGGCCGGATTTGAGATCGTCCGCGAGCGCGGGCCGCTGCCTGAGAGCCGCATGCTGGAGCTGGCTGGTGACTTTGACGCTTTTCTTTGCGGTGACGATGCTTTCACCCGCGCGGTCATTCAGAAATCCCTGCCGCGCCTCAAGGTCATCTCCAAATATGGCATCGGCCTCGACAAGATCGACCTGAAGGCCGCCACCGACCTCAAGGTGCCCGTTCTCTTCACTCCGGGTGTCAACCACACCACCGTCGCCGAGCACACCTTCGCCCTCCTGCTCGCCGTCGTGCGCAACCTCGTCGTCGAGGCCAATCACGTCGCTGCCGGGAACTGGACGCGCATCACCGGCAACGAACTCTGCGGCAAGACGCTCCTGCTCGTCGGCCTTGGCCGCATTTCGAAGGAAGTCGCCATCCGCGCCCGCGCCTTCGGCCTGCGTGTTCTCGTTTTCGCCAACTACTGGGAGGAAGATTTCGCTCGCTGGTATGATCTGGAGCGCGTCGAGGACCTCGACGAGGGCCTCAAGCAGGCTGACTTCATCTCTCTCCACACCAAGCTCACCGAAAAGACCAAGGGCTTGATCGACGCCCGCCGCATCGGCCTTCTCAAGCCCGGTGCCGTCATCGTCAACACCGGCCGCGGCGAACTCATCTCGCTCGCCCCGCTCGTCGAGGCCATCAAGGCTGGCAAGATCCGTTACGGTGCCGACGTGCTCGACCAGGAGCCGCCGCCCGCCGATCATCCGCTTCTTGGTCTTCCCGGCACGGTGCTTACACCTCACATCGGCAGCCGCACTCACGAGAGCGTGCAGCGCCAGGCCAGTTGCGCCGTGGATAATCTCACGCGATTCCTCGCGGGCAAGGATCCGATCGCTCGAGCCAACCCGTTCTAATTTTAATCACCTCTCATTCAACCATCATTCCTTCTCAAACCATGAGCCTCTCCATCAAACCCCGCGAATCCTGCGCCTTCGATCAAATCTCGCTCGGCGAAGTCATGCTCCGCCTTGATCCCGGCGAGGGCCGCATCCGCACCGCCCGTGAATTCAAAGCCTGGGAAGGCGGCGGCGAGTACAACACCTCGCGTGGCCTGCGGAAATGCTTCGGCTACAAGACCGCCGTCGTCACCGCCTTCGTGGACAACGAGATCGGTCATCTCATCGAGGATTTCATCATGCAGGGGGGCGTTGCCACTGACTTCATCCAGTGGCGTGCCGATGACGGCATCGGCCGCACCGTGCGCAACGGCCTCAACTTCACCGAGCGCGGCTTCGGCATTCGCGGCGCTGTCGGCAATCCTGACCGTGGCAACACCGCCGCCTCGCAGCTCAAGCCAGGAGACATCGACTGGGAGCACATCTTTGGCAAACTCGGCGTGCGCTGGTTCCACACGGGCGGCATCTTCGCTGCGCTTTCCGCCACGACAGCAGAACTCACTGTTGAAGCAGTGAAGGCCGCCAACAAGCACGGCACCATCGTCAGTTACGACCTCAACTATCGCCCTTCGCTCTGGAAGACCATCGGCGGCCTGCAAAAGGCCCAGGAGGTCAATCGCGAGATCGCGAAGTATGTCGATGTCATGATCGGCAATGAGGAAGACTTCACCGCGTCGCTCGGCTTCGAGGTCAAGGGTGTGGACCACAACATCTCCAACATCG
>DAORHS010000930.1:0-1817 GCA_035438165.1 Prosthecobacter sp. | reverse complement strand
ACAGGCGCTGCCCAAGGCATGTGACGACGACGCACAGGCACTGCTGAAACCAACCGAGGCCCCTTTGATGGCGAACTTCGCGGTGAGATTAAGGTGAAGCGAGTTCGGCATGCCTGTGACAACGGTTGGAGCCGAAGTGCGGGCAGGGCCGCGCGTGAGCACGGATTCGATCGCCACATGCGTCATCCACGCCGAGCCTGCGGAGGCGCAATAGAGACCGGTCTGCGGCGATGATACGAGCGCGGCGTCGAGATTCGCATCGCGGATGGCCTCGTCCATGGCGACGGAGGCGAAGACGGCGTTCGGCACGAGTGTGCGAAGCTGCGAGCGGCTGAACTGCACGTGTGCGGGAAAAGTCCAGTCGAGCGGATCGGCGGTGGGAAAGGAATAACCCTTCACGGTGCCGGCGAGCTTCACGCGGTCGTTGGCGGCGGCGAGCTCGGGCATGACTTCGATGCCGCAGCGGCCTTCACGCAGGCTTTCGAGCACGGCGGCTCTGTCATTGCCGATGCTGGAAATGAAGCCGAGGCCGGTGACGACGACGCGGTTCATGCGGCGAGCTTGGTGCGCAGAAAGGCCTTCAACTGACCCAGCGTGCGGATGTCATTCATCTCGTGATTCGCCACGGTGATGCCCAGTACTTCTTCAGCGGTCATGACGACCTCGATCATGCCGAACGAATCCATGCCGATGTCCTCGATGAGGCGCGCATCATCGGTGGCGGCTGCCACGCCCTCGGGCTTCGGGTTCGCCGCATCACGCTCCAGCACGCCGAGGATGATGGCGGGCAGTTCGTCGAGATTCCGCGTGTCCTCAAATCGCAGCGCCGCGGCCACGGTGGCCTCGCTGCATCGTTTGAGCGATTGGGTGATCTGCTGCTGGCGTTCTTCGGCGATTGGCATGAATCAAAGATTTTGAAAGGGGTTGATGACGCGGATGCCGTCGTAAGTCTGGCCGGGATTCAGGTCCTCGGAGTAGATGGTGGCGCAGCCGAGCTGCTTGGCGGCCGCGACGATGCAGGAATCAAAGTAGCTGATCTGATAGCGTGCGCAGATCACGAGCGAGGCGTCGAACAATCGCAACGTGGGCTCCAGGACGGTGAAGGTGCGCCGCCAGCCATCGCAGAAGGCCACCGCCTCGTCGTGGTTGTAGCCAAGCTTCTTCGGGTGCGTGGCGACGCGATAAAACTCCTGCAACACCTGCAAGGAGACAGACTGGCCGCCTGGCTGGATGAGCGCCCGCGCCGCCGCGGCCTTCTTCGCGTCCTCCGCCCGGCGGCTGACGGCATAGACGAGGATGTTAGTGTCCAGAAAGTCCACGTTCGTAGCAGTCCTCGCGGTTCAGCGGCCCCACGGTACCCGGAGTGAGCGGGTGCGCATCGGCAAGCTGCCAGAGCGCGTTCAACGTGGAGGTTTCGCCTGGGGTTTTGGCGGAGCCATGGCGGAGTCCTGACACGAAAACATCACGCAGAAATTCGCCGAGCGTCTTGCGGCTGCGCACGGCCTGCGCCTCGGCGGCCTCATAGAGGTCGTCTTCCAAGGTGATGGACACGGTTTTCATGGTCGAAGGATAAACGAATCGTCTGGCGGGTCAAACAGGCTTCTCAGCGCTGAAGACGCCGTAGCGCTGGATGCCGAGTTCGTAGGCGAGCCAGATGCGGAAGAGGGTGAGGGCGAAGATGCGGTTGGGGTTCCGCGAGCTGAAAAGGAAGCTGCGGTAGTGCGGCTTCGTGAGCAGGCCTTTGACGGTGCGCAGGGCACAGAGCGGCCAGGTGTGCTTCACGAGGGGTGCGTAGTCTTTGAACTGGTAGTTCACAA
>DAORHS010000929.1:0-1820 GCA_035438165.1 Prosthecobacter sp. | reverse complement strand
GTTGTTCGACGGCGACTGCCGGCCCAAGCCCGCCTTCGAGGCCGTGGTCGCCGAAAAGACGCTCCAGCACAGCGAGCGAGTAGTATTCGAGATGCTCGTGGCAGATGGTGTCGAAGCTGTTGATGTCGAGCATCGCAGGCAGGTAGCTCTGCTCGAGAATCCAGATGCCGTCGGTGGCGAGGACGTCGGCGATGTCCTGCACAAAGGCGTGCGGGTTCTCCAGATCGTAGAACATGGAGATGCTGGTGACGACGCGGGCTTTCTCCGTGGCGTGGACGCTCTTGAAGGCGCGGGCGGAGAAGAAGTCGTTCACCACTTCGAAGCCTTTGGCGCGGGCTTTGAGAGCCACGTCGGAGGGATCAATGCCGATGTGACGAAGGCCTTGCGTCTTGTAGCTGGAGAGGAGCGTGCCGTCGTTGCAGCCGATGTCGAGCACGATGTCCTTAGCCTTGAGAGTCACGGTCTGCTCCACGAGCTGGGTGATGCCCGTGAGGTTGTCGATCATCGACTGATTGATGCCGGACTCGTAGTAGTAGCGGTGGTAGAGCACCTTCGGCGGCACGGAGTGGCGCATCTGCACGAGGCCGCAGGCGTTTTCATCCTGAGAGGGGTCGCAGCGCACGAGATCGAGCGGCACTTTGCGCTTGATGAGCGCGCTGCCATCCTCGCTCGCGAGGACGCCGCCGATGAACTGGTCTCCCAGGCTCACAACGGGCGTGAGGCTGCGTGAGCCGCAGATGCGGCAGGTGTTGCGAGTGATGAGGACGGGTCGGAAGGCCTGAATTGCCATCCGTTCAAATGGCATTGATGCAAGGATGTGTCCAGCCGGACTTCATGCCGTGAACTCAGACGCGGGCGGTGGCTCGATTGTCGAGGAACCACTGGTAGGTTTGAGCCACGCCTTCGCGGAAGTCGGTCTTCGCCTTCCAGCCGAGTTTTTCCATGCGGCTGATGTCGAGCAGACGGCGCGGGTTGCCATCCGGCTGCGAAGTGTCCCAGCAAATTTCGCCCTGATAGCCGACGATGTCGCGAATGATCTCCGCCGCCTCGCGAATGCTGATCTCCCAGCCGCAGCCGATGTTGATGATGTCGGCACTACTGTAGTTTTCGAGCAAGAAGGCGCAGGCGGAGGCTAGGTCGTCCACGAAGAGGAATTCGCGTTTGGGATTGCCGCTGCCCCAGAGGGTGACAGTGGCGGCGGTGTTCAGTTTGGCCTCGTGGAAACGACGAATCAACGACGGCAGAACGTGCGAGTGCTCGGGATCGAAGTTGTCAAAAGGCCCGTAAAGATTGGCGGGCATGCCGCAGATGAAATCGCGGCCATGCTGATGGCGGTAGCCCTGGCAGAGCTTGATGCCGGCGATCTTGGCGACTCCGTAGGGCTCGTTGGTGCTTTCCATGGGGCCGGTGAGCAGGCTGTCTTCACGGATGGGCATCTCGACGACCTTGGGATAGATGCAGGTGCTGCCGAGGAAGAGAAGTTTCTTCGTGTCGTGGCGATGCGCAGCCGACAAGACGCTGTTTTGAATCTGCAAATTGTTGAGGAGGAAATCCACCGGGTGCGTGTAGCTGGCCTTGATGCCGCCGACTGTCGCCGCAGCGAGGATCACCTGGTCTGGCTTTTCCTCTGCAAAGAAGGCATCGGTGGCATGTTGATCACGCAAATCGAGTTCGGCACGCGTGCGGGTGACGATCTGCCATTCGGTCTTGTCGGAGTAATGGCGCAACAACGCTCGCCCGACGAGGCCCTGATGACCGGTGATGAAAAGTTTGCCGCCTGATGAGGACATGCTGCTCGTTTAGCGGGCGACTTTGCCGGT
>DAORHS010000928.1:0-1820 GCA_035438165.1 Prosthecobacter sp. | reverse complement strand
TTCACCAAAACCCCGATGCGCTCCGGTGGAACCTGCCAGCGGGCCAGTTCCTCGCGCTTTTCGGGCTTCAGCGTCACATAAACCAGTTCACCGCTCGCATTGAGAAGCGTGGCGAGGTTTTTCGCTTCATCCATCCACACGAGACTCATCTGCGGGTTGCTGTTCTTCGGCGTGAGCGTGTTGTCATCGCTCCAGAGGATTTTGCCGGTCTTCAACTCGAAGGCTTGCAGGCCGCGCTTTTTGTCGAGCATGTAAACGATGCCGTCTTTGAACAACGGTGCCGACATGAGTCCGCAGATCTCGGATTCATTCTCCCAGAGCAATTCAACACCCGTCCCGAGCCGAAACGCCTTCGCGCCATGCCAGTAGCCAGACACCAGCAGCACACCGTCGTGATACAACGGCTGCGCGATGCTGACACCGTAGGTGATCTTGTACGGATAAGTCCAGTTCACCGTCCCGCTTTCAGGATTGAGGCTCTGCACATGCTCCGGACCCCACGCGATGAGCTGACGCGTTCCGGCATGCGAAATGATCTCCGGCGTGCAATAACCCGCACGATCCGGTCCGCCACGCCAGATTTCCT
The DNA here is from genome assembly GCA_035438165.1 of Prosthecobacter sp. Lineage (GTDB taxonomy): Bacteria > Verrucomicrobiota > Verrucomicrobiia > Verrucomicrobiales > Verrucomicrobiaceae > Prosthecobacter. Next base: position 1,234 of record DAORHS010000928.1, on the reverse strand, counting down.
TGCCGCTGTTTTTGTCCAAAGCGATGACGGAACCGTCTTTAGCACCGACGTGCAGCAAAACACGCTCTCCATCGATCACCGGTGACGCCGCAAAGCCCCAGGTCGGAATCTTCGCGCCGCAGGTTTCGACGGCATCGACCTGCCAGAGCACTTTGCCTGTCTTGGCATCCAGGCACGATGCCACACCCGTTGCTCCCAGCGCATACGCCTTGCCATCCACAATGTTCACCGAGGCACGCGGCCCGGTGCCATAGTCCATGCCGCCATAGCTCACCTCCCAGCTCTGCTGCCAAACTTCCTTGCCCGTCTCCGCATCAAAGCACAGCACTCGCTCGACCTCTTGAGGTGTTTTCTGACGATCCATCACATAGACAAGACCGTCACAGACCGTCACACCGCCGAATCCTGCGCCGATCTCCTGTTTCCAAAGACGTTCGGGCTCCTGCTTCGTGAAATCAGCTGGAATGCCCGCTGGATTCCATCTCCCATCCGCGTTCGTGCCACGCCAGCGGGGCCAGTCCTGGCCGTGGGCGAGGCAATTGAGCAGCAGGATGAACGAACAGAGGTGCTTCATGCGCATAGATCGTGGTTCAAAGCATGCTGCTTTCCAAGACCGTAAACATCAAGATTGTTGGGAACGGGCGCGAGCTTCCTCGATCACGAGAGTGGACAAACGAAAGTCCGCAGCTTGCAGACGTTGCAGAGCATCCTCGAAATCCACGAGACCTCGTCTGGCTGCGTCCGCGACAATCGCCATGGCACCGATGATCGAAAGCCCGAGTGCCTTTGCCACGGCTCGACCGCGCCTCTCATCAAGGATCAGCACTGACTGATGCCGCTGGGTCCAGGCCAGCGTGATGGCAGAAGCCTCACCAGGACCAAGGGAGCTTGTTTCCAGGAGCAATGGCACCGGATCGGCAACGACTTCAAGCCACTCGGGTGCCTGGGCAATCCATTGGCGCATGGCATCAGGCGCGCCGGGATGCTGGCATTCTTGATGAACCGAATCGGTGATGATCACGCGAGCAAACATCTGTGGGAGCAAATGCAGCAGGCTGGTTTCGGCTAAGGCCGACAGTGTCGATGTGTCGCAGATGATCAGCATCAGTCACGAGCGCTGAGTCTGTCGAGTGTCGCCAGGTCGGAGCGCAAAGATTCAGCAGTCGTACCCGGCCAGACGCCCAGACGCGTGAGCAACGATTGCGCCTCCCAGCGTGATTTGAGATCCAATAAA
>DAORHS010000927.1:0-1823 GCA_035438165.1 Prosthecobacter sp. | reverse complement strand
TGATCTATCAAAACGGCAGCGTCACTGCCGTCCGGCCGTTTCCGGAAGGCAAAGACCACCAGCGCGTCCTTCAGGTACCTGGGATCGACGAAACGCCCTGGAGCATCGTCAGCTATGCGCTGCAGGCGGACTACATGAGCGTGCCGGAAATCATCTCCTACCTGCGCGCCCATCCCAGGGCGTCGGACGACAAGCTCGCGGCCTTTCGCACTCACTTCTGGCATCGCTTCGCCCTGCCCTGGCAGGCGCTGGCGCTCGTGCTCGTCGCCGCACCGCTCGGTGTCGCCTACTCGCGGCGTGGTTCGGTGGGGGGCATCGCAGGCAGCGTGTTCATCTTCTTCATCTTCATGTTCATGAACAATCTCTTCCTCAACCTCGGCAAAGGCGGGCACCTGCCGCCCTGGCTCACCGTGTGGATGCCGCACCTGCTGTTTGGTTCCCTCGGCCTCGTGCTGTTCCACTACCGCTCGCAAAATCGTGACCTGCCGCAGTTCAAGCTCTCCAAGCTCAAACCTCAGATTGCCCGCCCGCGCAATCGCAGCGGCGGCGCCCCCCTGCCCGGCGCCTCTGCAACTTGAAACTTTGAACCTGAAACTTTAAACATCGTTGATGCAGCAAAACTGGTCCATCCGCAGCCGTGCGCACGAATGCGCCCTCACCGCACGCCCGTTCGAAGACGGCGAGAGTTTCCACACGGCCATCTACTTCGATCCGGATGAAAACGGCTATGTGCGTCGCGACGTCTGTGCCGAAGCCTGGGCGCAGGAGGTGGAGCAGCGCAAACCGATCGCTTCCTGGAAGACGGTGTATCAAAAAGTCATCGCCGAGGCCAAACCCGAGATCGCCCCGAAAGAAAGCGCGCAGGCCCTGCTGCAGCGCTTCATCGAGGAGGGTGATCCGCGCACGGAAAACGCCCGCTACATCCTGGCTCTCATGCTCGAACGCAAACGCCAGCTCGTGCAGACCGCTGAGAAGGAAGTCGATGGCGCGAAGATGCTCTTCTACGAGAACAAGAAGACCGGCGAGATCTTCATCGTGCGCGATCCCGAGCTGAAGCTCGATGAGATGGCCCAGATGCAGGACGAAGTCGCCACGCTCCTCGCCTTCGGCGGCCCAGCGGCTGACGCGGCGAAAGCCGTGGGAGTCACCCTCACCGTCGATGGCGTGGTTCCTTCCCCGGATGCTGTTGAACCAACAGAGAGCATCCCAGAAGTCGAAACCACAGAGCCTGCTGCGGTCGAGTCCGAAAACACCGAAGCAGCCACCGTCGAAATCGAGGTGGAGCTCACCGCCACCGAATCCAGTCCCGAACCCTCCAGCAACTAGCATCCAGACCATGTCCCTCCAGCAAGACCGCGAAGAACTCCGTCAGCTCCTCAAAACCAAGTCCGTGAAGACGGGCAAGTTCACCCTCGCCTCCGGCAAGGAGAGCGATCTCTATGTCGATTGCCGTGTCACCACGCTCGATGCCCGCGGCGCCGTGCTGGTGGGTCGTGTGTTGCATGGCCTGATGCGTGCCGAAGAGGAAAAGCGCGGCATCCAGGTGCAGTCCATCGGCGGCCTGACGATGGGCGCGGACCCGATCTCCCTCGCAGTGGCGATGCAGACGATTCATGCCGGCGATGCGACCCCCGTACCCGCCTACACCGTGCGCAAAGAACCCAAAGGCCACGGCCGTGGCAAGCGCATCGAAGGCAACTTCGCCCCGGGCCAGTTGGTCGTCGCGGTCGATGACGTGATCACCACCGGCGGATCGACCTTGAAGGCAATCGAGGCCATCGAAGAAGAAGGCGGCAAGGTCGCCTTCGCACTCGTCTTGGTTG
>DAORHS010000926.1:0-1830 GCA_035438165.1 Prosthecobacter sp. | reverse complement strand
GTCACCGATTTCGCACAGTTTCAGCGTTTGCGCACGACCCCGTCCACCCAGGATGCCCGCATTGTGCTGCCGCATGCGCGCTACCGCAGCCAGTGCGCGTTGCAGGTGGTCGCTCCCTGGGCCTGTTGTCGCGCGAGCAGTTCGAGCCGGATGCCGATGAGGTGGAGACCAGGCCCTGGATTGGCGAGAGACTGCGCGACCGCGCCGGCGAAATATGGTTGCGCCTGAATTGGCGCCCGCTGCTTGTGGCGACCGAGTTTCTAGACATTGCAGCCTGACGGGGGAGGTGGCGAAATGCGACGAAGAGGCGTTCGTTCGCGCCGATGGCAGGACCGACTGGATCCGGTGGGAAATCCAGCCATGGCGTCAGGCGGACGGGACGATTGGCGGTCTCATCATGTTCACGGAAGACATCACGGCACGCAAACAGGCCGAGGCGCTGCTGCGCGAGGGGGAGACGCGTTTGATCAAGGCGTTCCGTTGCAGTCCGGCGGCCCTTTCCATCGAGCGCATGCGCGACCGCGTGCTGGTGGATGTGAACGATGCCTTCTCAGATCTCTCGGGATGGAAGCGCGAGGAGGCCGTGGGGCGTTCAGCCGTCGAACTGGGAGTGCTCACTGAGCCGGAGTCGGATCTGGTCCGTCAGACTCTTCTGGAGAAGCACACGATACGTGACATGGAACTCGGACTGAAGACGCGGGGCGGTGAAACTCTCCACGTCCTCACGGGGATGGAAACCATCGAATTCCAGGGCGAGCCCCATGCGGTTTCCACCTTCGTGGACATCACGGAGCGCAAACGTGTTGAAACCGCGCTGGCCCGCATGAGCGACGATCTCGAACGCGCCCAGCTCATCAGCCGCATCGGGAGCTGGGAATACACGGTCACGAGTGGCAGCATTCAGTGGTCCGACGAACTGTACCGCATTTTTGGCCTGGAGCCGCAGTCCATTACGCTCACCTACGCCCGGTTGATCGAATTGATCCACCCGGAGGATCGTGAAAAGCACGACGCCTACCATGAGCAACTGATCGGCGCGAAGCCCGGAGAGGTGATCGAGCCGTTTGAGTACCGCGTGCAGCGTCCAGATGGGGAGCTGGCGTACATGCTGGTGAAGGTGGAGATACAGTTTGACGCTCAGGGCAGGTCCGAACGCTGCTTTGGCACGGTGCAGGACATCTCCGAGCGCAAGCTGGCCGAGCGGCGCATCCAGCGGCTGAACCGCACGTATGCGGTGCTCAGCGACATCAATCAGATGATCGTGCGCGAGCGTGATCCGCAGATGATCCTCGACAGCACCTGCCGTACGGCCGTGGAAAAGGGGGGCTTCCGCATGGCCTGGATCGGGATGGCGGATGCGGAGGGAGGCCGTCTCAAAATCACGGCTCACGCGGGTGCTTCGGCCGACACGCTGCTCAAGCTGGAGACCATCGTCAATGCTCCGGCCGGGTCCGGCTGCGCCGTGACCGCCGAGGCGCTCAAGTCCGGGGCGCATGCGCTTTGCAACGACATCGAACACGATCCCGCCGCCGCCTGCTGGCGTGATGCCGCGTTGCGCCGGGACTATCACTCGATGACGGCCCTGCCGTTGCGGCTGGAGGGCAGAATCATCGGCACATTCAATCTCTATGCCGGTGAGGCGGAGTTCTTTGACGAGGATGAGATGCGCCTGCTCGACGAACTGGCCACGGACGTCAGTTTTGCGCTCGAAGTCAGCAGGCGTGAGGTCGAACGGAGTGATGCGGAGGTGCGCTTCATCAAGCAGCGCAAGGCCTTGATCGAACTGGCCAGACACCAGGGCAGCGATGGCGGCGAGGCGCTGGTTCTGCT
>DAORHS010000925.1:0-1838 GCA_035438165.1 Prosthecobacter sp. | reverse complement strand
ATGTCGGCGTTTTCTTCGAGAGAACCGCTCAACGCTATCAGGAACGATCGCTGCATGAATGATCACGCTGATTAGACCGTACTTCGTCCGTTTCGAATACGTTCCATCCTCTTCCGGGCGTGGGCCGTTGAAGCAGATCATCGGGTATTCCATGCCACCCACCGGCCCGTTCACCGACCATGCGACGGGATACGGATAGGCAAAAGTATAGCGCGAGTAAGTCTGGATCGTGTGCGCGATGGCGTGCGTCGAATACTTGTCCCACAGCGGCATGCCTTCTTTCGGATAAAGCGACATCGCCATCACCGGCGGGCGGAACATGCGGTCAGCGATGCCGCCCTTGCGCTCCGGCGTTGGCGGATGCGTCGTGCCTTCCACCGCCATCGCATCCCAGATGAATTTTCGTGACGAGGCGAAGGCAAAGTCACGCACATTGTCCGCTTGAAACACCCAGGTCTTCTTCCCCTTCGGCTTGCCTTTCTCCGCCGCCTTCGCTTCCTCCGGCGTGACGATGAACATCGGCTTCTTCATCTCGCCCTGTGCCTTCTTCAGCCGCTCGCGCTGTGTTTCGGTCAAAACGGCCTCCGCATTCTGCAAAGCCCCCGTCGCAGCGACGAGATGATCGTCCGGTACGGTCAGGCGCACGGTGTAGTTGCCGAATTCGAGCGTGAACTCGCCGGTGCCGAGGAACTGCTTGTTGATCCAGCCCGCATAGTCCGTGTAGGCCGCCATGCGCGGGAACCACTGTGCGATGGTGTAGATGCAGTTTCCGTCCTCCTTGAAGAACTCGTAACCCGTGCGCGCGTTGATCCGTTCGCAGTCGTTGATCGGGTAGCTCCACGCGATCTTGAACACAAAATCCGCGCCTGCGGCGAGCGGCTGGTCCAGGTCGATGCGCATCATGGTCTTCACGATGGAATGCGGCAGTGCCTCGCCCTTCGCATCCGTCAGCTTGCTGATCTTCATCTCGCCATCGTAATCCTCGTAGGCCAGCAGACGGTCCACCGCGCTGTAGGTGATCTTGCTCGGATCAATGCCGCGCTTCGTGTTCGGTGCGGCCCGCGAGTCCGCGTTGTGCGACAGATAATTCTGATCGAGCTGCACCCACAGATACTCCAGCGCGTCCGGCGAGGCATTGTGATAGGTCACCGTCGCCTCCGCCGTGATCGTGCGCTTCACATCATCCAGCTCCACGTTGATGTCGTAGTCCGCCCGGTTCTGCCAGTAGCCTGTTCCCGGTGCTCCCGAAGCGTTCCGCTGCGCTGAAGGCGTGGGGATCGAGGGATCAAGCTGCTGAAACTTGCCGACGGGAGCACCCGATTCAGCGGCGGCGAGCAGGGCGGGAGAAAGCAGGAGCAAAAGGCGCTTCATGGCCGGTGATTCTCCAAATCCAAGCGCAGAAGGCAAGCGCGGTGTGCTCCCTCGATTTGGTGAGGCGTCTTCCCGTTCTTCCTCTTGCCACTGCGCGGCGGTTCTGATTGCATGCATGGCATGAATCCGCCCACCGACTCCTTTTCCCGTCGAGATGCGCTCAAAGCCACCATCGCCTCGGTCGGTCTTTCCGCGCTCGCCTTTGAACCTGCCAAGGCCGTTCAACCCGCAGTCCCGGATGCGCGGCGCGGTTCGACGAAGAAGTATGACATGCTCAAGTCGATCAATCTGTGGGCCTTCCCGTATCCCGAGCGCATGACGTTGCGCGAGTGCCTGCAACTCGCGAAGGACGCCGGATTCGACGGCATCGAGCTGAACTACGATCTCGACAACGACCTTTCGCCAAAGCACGGCACGGCGGATTATGTGAAGATCCGCAAGATGGCCGATGAGATCGGCATTCAGAT
>DAORHS010000924.1:0-1846 GCA_035438165.1 Prosthecobacter sp. | reverse complement strand
CGCCAGATTCCGCCGCATCTCGCCACGCAGGAGTTTTACCAGCAGATCGCCGATCGTCTTGAACCGAAGGGCGTGTTCATCATGAACCTCATCGCCGCCGTCACCGGACCCAAGGCCGAGCTGACCTCCGGCATGCTCGCCACCGTTCGCAAGGCCTTCCCCTATGTGGAAATTTTCTCCGTCGGCTACCGTCGAGATGAAACGCAGAACGTCATCCTCATGGCCTCACGGGAAAATTTGAAGCCGCTCATCGTGGACCGTTACGTCACGCCCGGCTCGTGGCAGGAGCGCCTGATCCGCACCCATGTGCCCGCCGGTATCGTCCCACGGTCCGAATACGTCTTCACCGACGATCACAATCCGGTCGATGCCATCATCGCTCGCGGATTGCTGGAGTAGCCAAGGAGTTGGGGTCTCCTGACCCCAAGTTTGAAGGGAGTCAGAGACTCCCTCTCCTTGTCTACCTTTCCAAAGGCTTCGCCGCCGGTGCCAATGCCGGTGCCACAAACGCGTCAAACACCAGCACGCCTTTGAGCGAGTCCACCGCACGCTCGAGCTGCTTGTCACCGAGGTTGGCCAGTTCCAGTGCGGCGGCTTCACCGGTGCCATGCGAGGCGCGCCATTTGGCGATGCGCAGTTCTTCTTCCGAAGTCAGGGCGGAGATGATGTTCGGCTCCACGCCGTTCTCGTGGATCGTGCGATGGCTGGGCGTGTAGTACTTCGCCGTCGTCAGGCGCATCGCCGCGCCGTTTTTCATCGGCAGAATCGTCTGCACGCTGCCTTTGCCGAAACTCGTCGTGCCCACGACAATCGCACGCTTCAAGTCCTGCAACGCGCCTGCGGTCAGTTCAGACGCACTCGCGCTGCCCTGGTTGATCAGCACCGCGATGGGATACTTTCGTGGTTCTTTGCCCCCGCGTGATGGCGTGCGGAACGGCGGCGGGTTTTGCGAAGCTACGCGGCCCTCCGTGGTCACCACAACGGTGCCTTCCGGCAAAAACTCGCCGCACACCGCCACGGAGCTGTCCACCAGGCCGCCGGGATTGTTGCGCAGGTCGAGCACGAAGGCCTGCATGCCTTCCTTTTCCAGTTCATCCAGCGCCTTGCTCAGTTCACGCGGCGTCGGCTGGTTGTACTGCGAGATGCGGGCGTAGCCGATCTTGTAATCGCCCGCCATCTTCGGCGACAGCAGCATTGGATCATGCACGGAGGTCTCCGCCAGCGTCTCGTGCTTCACCTTGAAATCCAGAAACTGCTTCGTGCCCGGGCGCCGCACCGTGAGGCGTACTTCCTCACCCGCCTTGCCCTTGAGAAGCTGCATCGCCTCCGCCACACCGACGGAATCCGTCAGCACATCGTTGATGCGCACCAGTTGATCGCCCGAAAGCACGCCCGCCGCATTCGCCGGGCCGTCCTCACGCACGGTGATGATCGTCAGAATGTTCTGTCGCAGCGCGATGGTGATGCCGATCCCTTCTGACGTGTCGCTCTGCTCGCGCTGCATGTCCTCAAAGAGCGACCTGCCCATGTACTCGCAGTGCGGATCAAGCCGGTTCAGCATGCCCTCCAGCGCCCCCTCCACCAGCTCCTCATACGTGATCTTCGACTCGTCCACGTAGTTCTGCCGCACCATCTCCATCGCCCGCGTTAGCATCTCCATCTGCGTGTAGGCATCTTCCGGCGGCGGCTTCACGGCGGGTGCCTTCGGTTCGGCCTTGGGGGCGGGTTTGGCTTCCGCCGGTTTCACGGCGGGTTTCGGCGCAGGACTGGCGGCCGGCGCAGGGGCTGGAGTCGTCGGTGCCGCGTGAAGATTCACGCTGGCGGCCAGAAGGAAAAGAAGTGCGGG
>DAORHS010000923.1:0-1847 GCA_035438165.1 Prosthecobacter sp. | reverse complement strand
CAATGCGGCGCGGCGGACTTGAAAGCGCCCTGAATGACAGAATTCAGCGCGACCTTGTGCGCTTTGTCGGCCTTGGTGTTCGTGCCGGGAGATTCGATGGTGTCGAGCGTGCTGATTTCAAACACGCGCGGATTGGAGACGCCGTAGCGGCCGACGAAACGAAGATCATAGAGCGCAGGCTTCAGATCGGCGGGCAGCGCGAGGCTGACGACGTTGGGCTCCGGGCCTTTGACGGGGATGGAGCGCTCGTTGAGCAGAATGGCGATGGGCGCGTCGAGATCAGTGCCGCGAAGCGTGAGTTCGACGGTGGTGCCGGCTTTGGAGCCGAGAGGAGCGATGCCGGTGAGAGCGGGCGTGGGGAACGTGGCCTGGGAGAACGCGCTGGCGGTGAAAGCCAGAAAGATCAAGAAGGTGAAATGACGGCAAGGCATGGAACGAGAGTTCATGAGCGTTTGGCAGGTCCTGAGTTGGATTTTGGAATGCGGACGAGGGCGTCCGCGCTCCTGGTCGGCGAGCGTGCGCGCTTAGTGATTGAAGAGGAACTCCTTCGTGTTCAGCAGCGCCCACAAAATGTCCTCATAAGCCTCTTTTTTGCCTTTGAAGGCTTCGTCACCGGTTTTGCCGGTGGTTTTCTTGTCGAGATGCGCGTGGGCAAACTTCACTTCGTCGGCATTCGGGTCGCGGCTGAGGGCGATGTGGTAGAGATCGGTGATCTTGTCGTCGTCAGGGCGGGCGTCCTTGGTGAGCATGTCGGCGCGGCCATTGTCACGAGAGAGCTGGGTCTGGATGTCGGCGGCGTTGAGCAGGTGCAGGCTCTGTGCGAGACTCGCCTCCTGCGTGCGCTCGCATTCGCAGGCGCTGGATGAATCAGGACGACCGAAGACGCTGAGGAAGTAGGTGCTTTGGTTGTAGCTGTTGTCCGGAAGCGCGACGGCACGGGTCCCGGGAGCCTGGCCGGCGAATTTGCTCTCCACATCGAGCAGCGTGTTCACGGCGTCGTAGAGAACCTCGGCATTGAGGCGCTTCGGATAGTAGCGGCTGAAATTTTGGCGGTCCTTGGCGTTGTGCGCGTTCGGCACGGCACTGAGTTGATAAGTTGTGCTCGTGACGATGGTGCGGATGAGCTTCTTCATGTCGTAGCCGCTTTTCACGAAGTCGGCGGCGAGAGCGCTGAGCAGCTCGGGATTCACGGGCGGGTTCGTCTCGCGCATGTCGTCCTCGGGCTCGACGAGACCGCGATTGAAGAAGTGCTTCCAGTAACGGTTCACCAGCGTGTGTGCGAAGAAGGGATTGTCCTTCGCGCTCATCCATTCGGCGAGCGCGTGACGCGGATCTTGCTCGGGTTTCAGCTTCAAAGCGCTGCCGCCGAGGCTGGTGGGCATGACGTTTTCCTTGGTGCGGATGTTCTGCGTCTGCGCGATGCCGCGTTTGTGGAAGATGGTCTCCTCACCGATGAAGGTGGAGGGCTTGCGGCTCACGTTGCTGAAGAAGGCGGCGAAGCCGTAGTAGTCCTGCTGGCTCCATTTCTCGAAGGGATGGTGATGGCATTGCGCGCACTGCATGCGCGTGCCGAGGAAGAGCTGTGCCACGTCCTCCATCTGCTGCTTCTGCTCCTTCACCTGACGATACCACGCGACGGGCGGGTTCTGTTCGAGATCACCTGCAGCGGCGACGACTTCGCGCACGAACTGGTCGTAGGGTTTGTTGTCCGCGATGCTGTCGCGAATCCATGAGTAGAAGAGGTAGCTGCCGCGTGCGTAGATCGGCTGCGTGCGCTGGTTGCGCAGCAGGGCGCTCCATTTGTTGGCGAAGTATTCGGCGTATTCGGGGCTGTCGAGCAGGCGGTC
>DAORHS010000922.1:0-1852 GCA_035438165.1 Prosthecobacter sp. | reverse complement strand
GCGTGATGCGATCTGGTTCGATTACTTTTCCAAGCGTTCCGATGTCCCGCAGGATGCGCCAACCAACTACGACGTGATGATCAACACCGGCATGGTCGAGGTCAATGGATTCATCGCTGCTTTCAAAGAGACGGGCACTCTGCTGGGCGGGTGGAATGAGAATACGCCTGCCAAGCTCAAGGAACGCATCTTGCAAACTCTAACCGCCGAACGCAAAGCCAACTACGAGGCCTTTCTCAAACAACGCGAATCCGAGGAGCGCAAGAGGCACCCGCAGGTGGCCAACTATGAAAAGCGGCCTGAGCCGCTGACGCTGCAGCTTCCAATGAGCATCAAAGGCAGCATGGAGCGCACGCAGGTGCCGGCGGATTGCGAATTGAAACTCTTCGCCAGTGAGCCGGACATCGCCAAGCCCATCGCCTTCGCGTGGGATGAGCGCGGGCGCTGCTGGGTCGTGGAGACGCGTGATTACCCGCACGGCATCCAAGAAAGCGGCGAGGGCGAAGACAGCATCAAAATCTGTGAGGACACCGATGGCGATGGCAAGGCGGACAAGTTCACCGTGTTCGCCGACAAGCTCAACCTGCCCACCGGCATCGTCTTCGCCCGCAAAGGCATCATCGTGGCCGCACCGCCGAAGTTCATCTACCTCGAAGACACCGATGGCAACGACAAGGCCGACAAACGCGAGACGATCATCGACTGCTGGGGCATCAAGGACACGCACGCGCAGGCGAGCAATCTCCACTACGGCTTCGACAACTGGATCTACGGCTGCGTCGGTTACAGCGGCATCGAAGGCTACGTCGGCGGCAAGAAGCAGCAGTTCGCGATGGGCACGTATCGCTTCAAGCCGGACGGCAGCGCCATCGAGTTTCTGCATCAGTTTACCAACAATGCGTGGGCGCACAGCTATAACGACGCGGGCGATCAATTCGGCGGCACCGCGAACGGCGCACCCCTTTTCTTCGGCGGCATCCCTGCCACTGCGTATGCCGAAGGCTCACGCGGCATGACCGCGAAGAAGATCAACGTCGTCGATACCTGCCACACCATCACGCCGAACTTCCGCCAGGTGGATGTCTTCGGCGGCTACACCGCCGCCGCAGGGTCAAACTTCATTTACAGCGACGCGTTGCCGAAGCGCTTCCAAGGCAAAGCCATGATCTGCGAACCGACGATGAAGGTCGTCGCCCTCATGGACGTGCAGCCCGACGGCGCAGGCTGGAAGGCACTCGACTTCATGAACATCTACGCCAGCAGCGACGAATGGAACTCCCCCGTCCACGCCGAAGTCGGCCCCGATGGTGCCGTGTGGGTGGCCGATTTCCAAAATTTTATCATTCAGCACAATCCCACGCCCAGCCTGGAACGCGGCGGCTTTGTGGCGACCACGGGCGTCGGCGGTGCGCATGAGAATGATCTGCGGGATCATTCACGGGGGCGGATTTACCGGATTGTGGCGAAGGGCTACCAGTGGTCTGGAGCGATTCCCCAACCTCCGCCGACACCGACGGACGTTCTAAACAACTTGGATGCAGCCTCTCTCTACAGCCGTTTGAATGCACAGAGGCAATTGATCGAGGAGAAGGTCACCTTTTCGGATGGGTTGCATGCCAAGTTCGCGCCGATGGACGGGGCCCCAGCGATCCATGCCTTATGGACACTTCACGGTCTAGGCATCCTCGACCCCAAAACCCACCAGGCCGCCCTCATCTCCAAAGACGCCAAACTCCGCCGCAACGCCATCCGCGCCCTCGGCAGTGACAAAGCCACTCAGGACCTCTTCTTCGGCTCCGGCGTATTCTCCGATCCCGATTTGCACACGCGACTCGCGGCCTTTGTGAAGCTC
>DAORHS010000921.1:0-1868 GCA_035438165.1 Prosthecobacter sp. | reverse complement strand
CGCGCTGCGGCACCTGATCGAGAAACTTCTGCGCCTCAATGCCAGCCTCGCGCCAGCCACGGATGCTGGCGAGCTTGTTGATGCTCTTCAAATCCGTGGCGAAAACGACGACAAGCAAGAGATGCACGATGAGCACCAGCGCACCGCCGACTCGCAACGACCAGCGCTGCCAGCCCGGATGCGCCGCCGCAGGCAGCAGTCCGCGCATCCACGCCGCCGCCAGCACAAACGCGGGCACGAAGAACGCCGCCGGCCAGTTCGGATTGATGCGCTGGCGCAGCGCCAGCACGGCAAAACACGCCAAAGCCGGCGCGCTGGCCAGCAGCAGGAACAACGCAGGTCGTGTGAGTTTCACCCGATGCTTGATCGCGGCAATCATCGCCGCCACCAGAGCCGCGAACGTCACGGGCGTGTAGATCAACGCTTGTAGGCCTACGTTTTCCAGTGTGCGGCCGATCCACTTGCCGAAACCGAGGCTCTTCGTGTCGAAGTGATGCTTCGTGTGCTCCAGGGTGATCCACGCGTGCTCCTGGTTCCAACGCAGCACCGGAATGATGAAGGCCATGCCCACCAGCATCGCGATCCACATGCGCGGGTTGCGCAGCAGACCGCGATCCTCGCGTGATACGGCCGCGAACAGCAGCATCAGCGCCGGGAAGGCCAGCATCATCTGCTTGCTCAGCGTGCCGATGCCGATCACCAGCGCCAGGGCGATCCAGCGTGTGTTGCACGTGGGTCTTTGCGCCGCGAACCAGAACAGCAGCAGTCCCAGCGTCCAGCACAGCAGCAGCGGCGCGTCGATCGTCAGCAGCAGGTTCAGCCCCGCGTTCGCAATCGTCAGCAGCACCAGCACGGCGGTGAGAAAAGCCGTGCGCGCATCAAACAGCACCAGCGCGATGCGGTGGATGATCACCAGCGTGGCCGATCCCAGCAGCAGTGCGGCGAAACGGATGCCCCACTCGGCATTTCCCGTCAGCCAGCCGATCACGCCCATCATCCAGCCGATCATCGGCGGCTTGCTGTAGTAGCACCAGTCCGGCCTCCGGCCCCAGTCCCAGTAGTACGCCTCGTCTCCCGCCAGGTCCGCCCCGTTCACAAACAGCAGCATCACGCCGATGCGCACGATGAAGACGGCGGCCAGCAGCCACCAGAAGCGTTTGAGCCAGGTCGAGGAGTCAGGGGCGGGAGTCACAGACATGCGGTGGCATGATAGCGGTGCCGGGCGGCTGCGAAACCGGGAATCCAAGGCGACGATCTTGTTTCTTGGCAGCGGGCTACAGCAGGGCATTTTCCGGCGCTTGCATCTCCGCCAGATCATCGCCTCTCTCATTCTGCTGTCCGCGCCTGCCGTCAGAGCGCTGACGATCGTGGGCTACGACCCGACCACGAACGACCGCTTCGCCTCCGGCTATCCTTCCTCCCCGGTGGAAAACTCCTCAGTCTCGTTCCTCGGCAACGGCTATGACCTCTCCGGCGTGGGCTGGAGCGCCGCCGACAGCACGCGGAGCTTCGCGATGATCAGCGACGAGTATTTCGTCTATGCCAATCACCACGGCCCTGGCGGCTCCTTGAACTTCTACAGCCCAACATTGGGAACCGTCGTGAATTACGGTGTCAGTGCTGCCTACAACTTCACCTTCAACGGCCAGACCAGCGACTTCGCCGTGGGCAGGCTCTCTTCGGCGCTGGACCCTGCTCACGGCATCGCCAGCTACCCGATTCTCGATCTGCCCTTCACCACGGATTATCTCGGGCTGCCGGCCCTCCTTTATGGCAACGGCCCCGGCGGACCGCGTCTCGGTGCGAACACCGCCGACATTCTCCTGTCCTACAATTTTCCAGGCGGCACCTGCGATGACAGCTATGGC
>DAORHS010000920.1:0-1868 GCA_035438165.1 Prosthecobacter sp. | reverse complement strand
CTGGAAACGCCTCCTTCAAGGACGCAAACCCCGTGATTTGAAGCGACGGATCCCCGTTTTTGAGAGTCCCTCCGACAAGGGTGGCGAGATCCGAAAGCGCGATGTTCATGAACGGCAGGCTCTCACGATTTGAGGCCGGATTCCACGCCAAATTTGAACAAGATGAACTTTGTCATGCAGGTCTCAGCCCTGCAATGTTTCGACTCGCATCCAGCTTGGTTCCCCACGCACACATTTGAGTTCGCAGATAGCCGCGAGCGCCAGTTTCATGTCGCCCAGGCGGGCGTCGTGAATCATCAGCACCAGCGAGGTTTCCCCGCTGGTGTCTTCCAAGTCCTCCGGTTGAATCATCGAGGAAATACCGATGCCCCGCTCGCCGAGGGCGGTGGCGACCTGGGCCAGCACGCCCGGCACATCATCGACGGTCAGCCTCAAATAGTAGTGGGAAACGGTGTCATCGACCGGCTTCGATTTGCCGTAAAGACCGTGCGGCACGAAGCCGCTGTGGCGCGCGCCATGCATGAGCACGGCAGCGGCTTCACAGAGGTCGCTGATGACGCTGCTGCTCGTCGGGTCCTGGCCGGCACCACGTCCGTAAAACAGCGTCTCGCCCACAATGTCGCCGTTCACCAGCACCGCATTGAAGGCGCCGCTCACACTTGCCAGCACATGAGACAGCGGCACCAGCGTGGGCTGGGTGCGCACTTCGACGAGTCCGTTTTCGTCCGCACGGATGACGGAGAGCAGCTTGATCGTATAGCCGAGCCGCGCTGCGAATTTGAAGTCCGTGATACTCACGCGATCCACGCCTTCCACATGCACTTTGTCCTGCGGAATCCAGAAGCCGTAGCTCAGGGAGGCGAGAATGATCGCCTTGTGCGCAGCATCCCAGCCGCTGACGTCGAGCGTCGGATCGGCCTCGGCATAGCCTTTTTCCTGCGCCTCGCGCAAGGCGTCCTCGTAACTCAGGCCGACCTGCGACATGCGGGTGAGGATGTAATTGCAGGTGCCGTTGATGATCCCGTGGATGGAACGGATGTGATTGCCCACCAGGCCCTCCTGGAGCACCTGAATGATCGGAATGCCGCCGGCGACCGCAGCCTCGAAATAGATCGGCACGCCACACTCCTCGGCGAGGGCGAAAAGCTCCTTCCCGCGCTCGGCCAGCAGGGCCTTGTTGCCGGTGACGACGATTTTTTTGGCCCGCAGTGCCGCCTCAACCAGTTCACAAGCGGTTGTGGTGCCGCCAATGAGTTCGACGATCACGGGAATGGCGGGGTCGTTGACCAGCTCCTTCCAGTCCGTGGTCAGAAACTCAGTGGGAACCTCCACATCACGTGGACGCTTGAGATCACGCACCGCCACGCGTGTGATGCGGAGTTCAGCCCCGATGCGCTGGGTGATCAGCGAGCAGTTCTTCTGAAGATTCTTGAACACTCCCGCCCCCACATTGCCTAAACCGGCCAAGCCTATGTTGATGACACGCGGAGAACTGACGTTGGACATGATGGATGAAATGCCGGGATTGAGGGGCCGTAGTCATGGCGGAGGCGGGATGAACTCGCAAGCGAGAAGGCACGGATTGGAGGACTCGGTCGAATCCTTACGCAACACCGGACGAAGCGCTGAAAATGAACAAAGTGTGGCACCTTTGTTGCGAAAAATGTCTTGTCCGCCCCCCGCCTTGTCTGGTAAACGATTATTTAATTCCGTGATACTTCGTTCCTTTAGCTATTGGTTTGTTTCCAGCGTCGTCGGCATCCTCCTGGTCGGGGCCGCAGAAACTGGCATGGCATCTTCCCTCTCGTTCACGTTGCCGGCTGACGCCGCCAGCAGCGTGCTGCCGGTTCCTGAGCCCAGTCGTGCCT
>DAORHS010000919.1:0-1876 GCA_035438165.1 Prosthecobacter sp. | reverse complement strand
CTTCCCGTCCTTCATTTCGGCATCCTGGGCCTGCAAACCAAACGCCGCCGCTGTTCCCGCGGCAGTGCCGAGACGAAGAAAATCACGCCGGGTGCGATACGGCACGGAGGCCTCGCGCATCGCGCGCATGACGTGGCGGAAAAGAGGAGTGCGTCCTGGATTCATGGCGGTGAAGGATGATTGAGTCTGGGATGTTTGTGCATGAGCGGCATCGCGCATGTCACTCGTCGTTCGTCGGTCCGATGCCGATGAGCCACAGCTTGATGAAGTTCATCACCTGCTGCTTCGTGAGCTGATTCGCATCGAGCTGGTAAGTGATCTTGCTGGCAGTCACCGAGTTCTCGCCTGTCGCCTTCGCCATGGTGTCCACGTAGGCCACGGTGCCGGTGAGCGAAGGCACGCTGTGGTCCACCGCGAAGAAGGCCTCCTCGTCGTTGGCCGTCTTGAATGCATCAGCCTCAGAGCTGGCGGGCCTGGCCGTGTCCTCGTTCCAGCGGAGGTTGAACTCATAGCGACCCCTGCCGTTCGTTGCGCGGTCGGGATCCTCGACCCACTTGATCGAACCGGTCACCACGTCGTCGTAATCCCGGCCGTTGAGCGTGTAGTGGAAGCGCAGTCCATTGGTGAGCCAGTTCCCCGTCTCATAATCAAAGTCGAGGTTTCCACTGACCGTGCACTTCGGATAGCTCTGCGCCGGCCCCATTGCCAGCACCACGTCCTCGAAGCGCATCGGGTCCACGTTTTTGACCTGAATCTTGACCTCCTTGCCCTGCAGCCTGCGCACATAGGACATCACACCATCGGCCTTTTTGCCCTTGCCATAAAGACGACCGCCAAAATGTTCGGTGAACGCAGGCACCTTGCCGGCGGCATCCACGCGGATTCTGTGCGGACTTTCGCTGATGCCCGCCAGTTCATACACGCCTTGTGCGTCGATGGGCACGGTGCCGACCCATTTGCCCACATTCTTCCGCTGCGTCATGTCCACCGGGTTGATGACCGCCAGATCCAGCGAATAAAAGAGCTGCCCAGGCTGCTCCACCGTGCCGAGAATCTTCTTCGTGAGCAGCGGCTGGCGCTCGACGCGTCCTTTGAACTCGGCGGTCTTGCCCACGTTGACTGCGATCTCGTACACGTCCTTCGCACCTTTCTCCGGCCTGCCGTCATCGGTGAGCCGCGTTCGGGAATTGAACGTGATCTCCACCGTGCCGGACACCATGCCCGGCTGGGTGATTTTTTCCAACTCCTCGCCCTGCGCCGAAGCGAGCAAGAGCAGCCACAACGAAAGAAAGCCGGACGTTTTCATGATCGTGATGTGATTAAGACCCACCGAACTTGTCGAGGCGGAGTCTAGGGCCACAGGCATGATTCGCAAGCCCGGCACGAAGATCATCGCGGCAAAAAGGACGGATCCAACGCCGTCGGCGCAGGCGTAAGCGGCGAAAAAACGCCGTGGGGCGCCAAGGTGGCGGACGGATTGTGATTGTCACTTCGCCGCGCACATGATGAACTTCGTCCGCTCGCGCCGTTGGTGTGCGGTCACTTTCCAACCATGAAACACACGCTCCTCCTCGCCTTTTTCGCCGCCACCATCGCCCGGGCCGAAGACATCCGTCTTCAACCGCCCAAGGATCTGAACGGCTACTTCCCCTTCAATCCGCCGTCGTCGTTGAGTGAGTGGGATGAGCGTCGGGAGCAGGTGCGCCGCCAGATCCTCGTAGCGGAAGGCTTGTGGCCGATGCCGACGAAGACGCCGCTCAATCCAGTGATCCACGGCAAGATCGAAGGCGATGGATTCACCGTTGAGAAGGTCTATTTCGAGAGCGCGCCCGGATTCTACGTCACCTGCAGCCTGTGGAAGCCAAAGATGATCAAG
>DAORHS010000918.1:0-1877 GCA_035438165.1 Prosthecobacter sp. | reverse complement strand
GTTGCTTGAGCATGAGCAGAGCGGCGATCAGTTTCCGCCGTGCGGTCTTGGACTGAGGAGCGAGAAACACCGCGTTGTCATAGGCATCTGCGGCATAGCGTGCGGAGGTGAGCTCCCCCGAGAGCTGAAGCAGATCCCCGAGCCGTTCCCAGCGTGTCGCGTGAGCGGGATCCAGATCAAGTGATGCGCGACCGTAGCTGATCGCGCCCCTCACATCATTCAGGCCCAGTTTTTCGGAAATCTCCCAGCGCAGGTCG
This sequence comes from Prosthecobacter sp., assembly GCA_035438165.1. Lineage (GTDB taxonomy): Bacteria > Verrucomicrobiota > Verrucomicrobiia > Verrucomicrobiales > Verrucomicrobiaceae > Prosthecobacter. Next base: position 1,620 of record DAORHS010000918.1, on the reverse strand, counting down.
GCGAACTGCTGGTCGAGCTGTTCCGGGGTGAGGTCGGCGGGCGGCCTGACCAGCCATGCCTGCTCTTTCTCAAGCAGGGCGGCGACTTCCTTGGCCTCATCCGGTGGCAGCGCCTGCACAGGAGGCTGCATCGGGCCTGCGTCATCCGCTGCAACGTCCGCTACAGCGGTGCCTGCGCCTGCGGGCGCTTTTTCGTCTTTGCCGCAATTGCCCAGCATGATGACACAAAAGCCCAACACCAAGAGCCATCGTATGCATGAGGGGCGCGTGGGAAGAATCCTGGGCGCTTTCATTGGTCCAAAGTACCGGGAGTGGGCACCTTGAGTCAATACGGGAATTGTCGAAATACCCGGGGGCATGAGGCAAGCTTTGGCCGGATGGTGACCGCTCACGCCCTCGGGTGAAACCGCCGGTGAACATCTTTGAGGCGGGCCTGATCGACGTGCGTGTAAATCTGCGTCGTCGAAATGTCCGCATGGCCGAGCATCTCCTGGATCACGCGCAGGTCGGCGCCGTTGTTCAGCAGATGCGTGGCAAAGCTGTGCCGCAGCGTGTGCGGATGCACACGGGCGGGGTTGATGCCGCACAAGGCCGCACGCTCCTTGACGATCTGCTGAATGCGTGCCGGTGTCAGCCGTGTGCCGTTGCGTGAGATGAAAATGTGGCTCTGCGTCTTTGGCTTCACCAGCGCGGGTCTTGCATGTTCGACATAGGCCGCGATCGCGTCGCGGGCCGCGCCTCCCACGGGCGAGAGCCGCGTCTTCGATCCCTTGCCCGTGACGCGAATCCAGCCCTCTTCGAGGCTGAGGTTTTCCAGGCGCGCATCGGCCAGCTCCGACAAACGCACACCGCTGGCATAAAACAGCTCCAGGATCGCCCGATCACGCCGATCCAGCGGCGCCGTGCCGTTCACGGACTCGATGAGTCTTTGTGTGTCCTGCTCATTCAAAGAGTCCGGCAGATGCTTTTCCTGCCGCGGAGGCAGGATCGGATCCGCCGGGTCGGCGGCGATGTGTTTCCGGGCCGTGAGCCAGCGAAAAAAGATTTTCAGCGCGATGAGTTCGACGCGTGCCGAAGAGGCGGCAATGCCGTCTTTCTTCCGCTGGGAGAGATAACCACCCAGGTGCTCCGTGGTCACCGCGTCCACGCTCTCGGACTGGTGCTTTGCCTCGAACCACGACGCAAATGCCTCCAGAAACCGGCGCACGAGAAGCTGGTAGTTCACGGACAGGCCGCGCTCGGTCGCCAGATGGAGAATGAAGCCGTCGATGAGATTCAGCACGCCGCAGCATGGCACGACCGTCGGGGATGACAAAAAATACATTGCCGGAGGCACCGCCCCCCGGCAAAGGTGCACGGACACGTTTCCAGCACTCCACCACTCCTCGTCTTATGGCCTCCCTCAACAAAGTCATGCTCATCGGCAACCTGACCCGCGACCCCGAAGTGCGCTACACGCCCAAGGGCAGCGCGGTGTGCGACATCGGTCTCGCGGTGAACCGCGTGTACACCTCCGACAGCGGTGAAAAGGTGGAGGAGGTGACCTTCGTGGATGTCGTCCTCTGGGCCAAGATGGCCGAACTCGCCGGCAAATACCTGCACAAAGGCCGCCCGGTCTTC
>DAORHS010000917.1:0-1885 GCA_035438165.1 Prosthecobacter sp. | reverse complement strand
GTATATGCGGCCGGCGTTCCAAGGAACGCCGGCCGCTGCGCGATCGTCGCCGCGGCCAAACATTCGGGCGCGGCGCAGGCATTTGTACTCCCAGTTCGGCCGGCCCGCGACATAGAGGACGCGATAGGGGCCCGAACCGCGATCCGCCTCCAGGAGACGCGTGTTGTTCGCCAGCGTGGCTTCTTTGACGCCCTCGGCCTTGAGTTCGAGCTTGTGAAACGACACGTCCGGCTTTGCCACCGGAATGCGCAGGCGCACGGTCTGTGGCGAATCACCATTGAAGGTGACCTTCTCAGTCACGACGGCCTTGCCCTGTTCATCGAGCGCGGAGAGCGTGGCCTGTTTGCCGTTCAGGCCGTGCGCGGAAACACGGGAGGTGATGGTGATCGGCGCATCTTCAAACGGGCTCGTTGCCACCGTGGCATCCAGCAGCGCCAGATCGGGTGTGGGGGCGTTTTTGCCGGCCAGCACGGTGAAAATGGGCGCGCCCTTTGCCTCCGCCTTCCACACCGGGCCGTCGGTGGCGTTGCCATCGCTGATCAGCACCACGGCCGCGAGATTGGAGCCGCCGCTGCGCAAGGTCATGAGCGTGCGGCAGAGATCGGAACGGCTGCCGTCAAATTTCAGCGCGCGAAAATGCGGCACGCTCTGCGTCTGCGAACCGGCGGTCATCAAGCGCAGCCGGAAATCCTCGCTCAGCGCCTTGATCCATGCCGCATCTTCATCGCCCGACTTCACGGCGGCGGTGACTTGCGCTGCGCGTGTTGGCTCACCGGCCTTCTCCGCCGTGTCGAGCGAGGCGCTCGTGTCCACCAGCACGATGACTTCGTTCTCGCCCTTTTTCGGCTGCTGCCGCGTCCACAGCGGATCGAGCAGGCACAGGGCCAGCAGGGCGAGCGCGGCCAGCTTGCAGGTGATGGCCGCGAGCTTGCGCCAGCCGCGCAAAGGCGAGCGCCGATACCCCAGCCAAAGCAGCGTGAGGACAAAGACGACCACCAGGGCGGCGAGCCAGGTGATGTCCGTGTTTTGCCAGAGAATGCGGGGCATGGGCTGCCAGTTAACGTTGTTGTGCGGCGAAAAGCTACATCACAACCGCTCCCAATTCTTTTCGTTGCCAAAATTGAATCGGGAAGCGCTTGTCGGATCGCGCATTCTCGATTTCATCCAGTCTCCTTCACAGTCCGCAGCCGCCATGTCTCTTATCGATCCTTATGCGTTCCAGCTCGCCGGTTTTAGCGAGGGCGATGTCGATGAAATCCTCGCCGACCTCGACTACCTGCACCGCAACTCGCGTTGGACGCACCGGCGGGATCAGATCGAGCGGATGATCGTCGAATCGCCGGTGATTCTGATCGATTTTCTGCGCAGCGTGCAGCCGGATGTCGTGCGCAATGCCATGATTCCGCGGCGGGTGAAGGACGTGGTGCTTCGGTGACACGGGCTGTTTGAGTCCTTGCGCGAAGCCTGACATCCGCCACATTCGGCCTCCCCCTGACCCGGCCATTGTGCGCCGCGTGTCGTATCTTCTTCTCCCATGTTCAACTGGATCATCAAAAAAATCATCGGCACCAAGAACCAGCGCACGGTGCGCAAGCTCATGCCCGTGGTGGCCGAGATCAACCGCATCGAAGCCCAGCTTCAAAACGAACCGGAGGAGGCGCTGCGCGAACGCACTCAAAAGTGGCAGGCCCAGTTCCGCGCTTTTCACACGCCGCCGTTCCTCGGTGGCGTCGGCCTGCGCATCGCGGATGAAGCCGCCGTGGACGCCTGCCTGGAATCGGTGGAGAAGTATTTCGCCGCGTTGAAGTCGCACTTCCCGACTTTGGAGAATGACTATCTGGCCTCGGCAGCCTGGAATGGCGCGGCCTTGGATGACAAGAAGACG
>DAORHS010000916.1:0-1886 GCA_035438165.1 Prosthecobacter sp. | reverse complement strand
GAAGGGCTGGGGGATGTCGCGTCCGGTGCCGGACTTGAACATGCTGACGAGGAGACCTTCGACGAGATTGATGATGTCGTCGCGCTCAATGAAGCTCGCTTCGATGTCGATCTGGGTGAACTCGGGCTGGCGGTCGGCGCGCAGGTCTTCGTCGCGGAAGCAGCGGGCGATCTGGAAGTAGCGCTCGAGTCCGGCCACCATCATGAGCTGCTTGTACTGCTGCGGGGCCTGCGGCAGGGCGTAGAACTTGCCGGGGTTCAAACGGGCAGGCACGAGGAAGTCGCGGGCACCTTCGGGCGTCGGGTTGCTGAGGATCGGCGTCTCGACCTCGACGAAGCCTGCGGCGTCGAGGTAGTTACGCGCTGTGTTGGTGATCTTGTGGCGCGTGCGGATGTTCCGGTTCATGCGCTCGCGGCGCAGATCCAGATAGCGGTACTTCATCCGCATGTCCTCGTTGGAAAGCTCGCGGTCGAGCTGGAAGGGCAGCACGTCGGCCTTGTTGAGGATTTTGAATTCGGTGGCGACGATTTCGACGTCGCCGGTGGGCAGCTTGGCGTTCTCGGTGCCTGTGAGACGTGCGGAGACCTTGCCGGTGACCTGAAGAACATCCTCATCACGCAGGTGATGGCTCTGGGCGGCGACTTCCGCGTTTTCTTCCGGACGGAAGACGACCTGCGTCAGGCCTTCGCGGTCACGCAAGTCGATGAAGATGACACCGCCATGGTCGCGGGCCGAATTCACCCAGCCACAGAGCGTGACGGTCTGGCCGATGTGCTCTGAGCGGACGGCGTTGCAGTGAAGGGTGCGGAAGATGTTCGGGATCATGGCTGAAAAAGGGCGCGTAGAGTCGGTAGAATCGGCTCCGGTGCAAGGGGGAAGGCACGATGAAAGCCGGTGATCGGGGCAAGGTCGGCAGGGTGCGGTTCGTTCCTCTCGGCCATGTTTTGGAAAACACTTTGCTTCCTGAGTTGCCTGTCGGTCGCGGTGAGTGCCGCGGAAAAGCCGAACGTCGTCTTTTTCCTCGTCGATGATCTCGGTCAGCGCGACCTCGGCTGCTACGGCAGCACGTTCTATGAGACGCCGAATGTGGACCGTCTCGCGAAGGAGGGCGCACTTTTCACGAACGGCTATGCCGCCTGTCCGGTGTGCTCGCCCACGCGTGCTGCCGTGCAAACCGGGCGCTGGCCGCAGCGCACGGGCGTGACGGACTACATCGGCGCGGCGATGAAGCCGGAGCTTTGGAAGCGGAACACGATTCTGCTCCCGGCGCCGTATTCGGACCGCCTCGCGCATGAGGAGGTGACGCTGGGCGAACTCATGAAGAGCGCCGGCTACGCGACGTTCTTCGCGGGCAAATGGCATCTGGGGCCGGAGGGCTTCTGGCCGGAGAACCAGGGCTATGACATCAACATGGGCGGCGTGGATCGCGGCGGGCCCTACGGCGGCAAGCGCTACTTCTCGCCCTACGGCAACCCGCGTCTGACGGACGGACCGGAGGGCGAGCATCTGCCGGATCGTCTGGCCACGGAGGCGAGCAAGTTCATCGAGACGAACAAGGACCATCCGTTCTTCGCCTTCTTCTCTTTTTACTCGGTGCACACACCGCTGATGAGCCGTTCTGATTTGCAGGCGAAGTATGAGGCCAAACGGCAGAAGCTGGGCTTGGAGCCCAAGTTTGGCCGTGAGGAACCGCGTGATGTGCGGCTCGTGCAGGAGCATGCGGTTTACGCAGGCATGGTGGAAGCGATGGACGCCGCCGTGGGCAAGGTGCTGGCCAAACTGGACGAACTGGGTCTCGCGAAGAACACGCTGGTCATTTTCACCTCCGACAACGGCGGCTTGAGCACGAGTGAAGGCTCGCCGACTTCCAATCTGCCGCTGCGCGG
>DAORHS010000915.1:0-1888 GCA_035438165.1 Prosthecobacter sp. | reverse complement strand
GCATCAAAATCGACGACCATTGCGGCACGGTAACGCCCGTCGTGAGTTTGCCGCAGGAAAGGGTGATCGTCTTGGTGTCGAAGCCGCTGCCGATAGCCTTGCGCACGGGTGGCAGCGCTTCGAGTCCGATGCCCGCCGCAGTCCCAGCGGAGACCAGCGCATCGTAGTCATGCCAGAAGACATTTTGCTTCTCCGCCAGCAGGCTCGCATCGTCCTCATGCTGCACGGGCTGGCGCATCAGCTCGGCGCGGAAGGCTTCATAAGTGTCCTGGCTCTTGATCAGCGCCGCAAAGTCCTTGATCGCAGGCCGCTGGTTCAGGTTCACATATTGGCCGAAGGTCAGATGAAAAAGCTGATTCTCTGCCGCTGCCTTCATGGCAGTCTTTTCTGGCTTCGCCTTGCTCATGGGCTGCTCCACTTCCTCCTTCAGCAGCTCGTAGGGGTCAGCATCGGGATAGGCGTGCAGGTAAATGATGCTCAGCACCCGCCTCAGCTTCATTTCCACGGCAAACAACTCCTCCGCACGCGCTGCCAGCTCTTCTCTGAGCAGTGGGTCTTCAAACTTCAGCACATGCAGGATAGGCGCAGCAGCCAGCGCATCCGTGAACTCATCCACCACCTCTTGGATGGAGGCCGTCTCCTCTGGCAGCACCAGCTTGAAGGAAAGAATGGAACGGAGCGCCCCATCGGGCGCTGAGTTTTGCAGCCGTTGGAAATCCGTCTGCACCATGCGGGCAAGCGCCTCATGCTCCACGTCATTGAGGTTATCTTCCAGAACCACCAGCAGGCGCTCCCTCAGGATGCTCAAGATGGGTTCGTCCCGCTGCGGCTCGTGCGTGATGAGGTATTCAAAGGTCATGACTGGGCGGGGCCGAGCAGTTGTTCTTCAAACCATTGCTTAGCTTGTTGCCAGGCTACTTCTGCTTCTGCCCGGAGGCGACGGGCCTCCTCACGGCGGCGACGGGCTTCGGTGGCAATGGTGTCTTGGACCGTGGATGGCGGCGCAGGAACCCGCAGCGGCCTTAGAGTGTCCAGATTGATGCCGGCTTGGTTGTTGAACTTTGTAGCCAGTAGGCTGAAGTAACCGAAACGGCGATACATGTTGAACACTGCCGCGAGGTAATATGGGCTAACTCCCGGCGCAGCCTGCAAACGAGTAATGTGGTTCGAGCACGCGCATGGCTGATCAAAGACAAAAACGTCGGCCTTGCCCACCATTTCAGCAGAGTTGGTGTTGTTAAACAGAACCTCGTTCCTCACGCAATAGTCACCCTGGCTAACCACACTTTTTGGCACAAACTTTGTGTTATCTAAAGTCAGTTCGCCCTCAGCGCTGAGATTTAGCGGGCGTAGATGTGGAACACCAACCGTGTAATCAAAGGCTTGATCCTGTTTACCAGCAGCAAAGCCGGACTCGAACCGCGTGCAAAGAACAGAAAGCGCTTCAGCGGGGTATTTCCCTGTCTCAATGCCCTCTCGGATGGCGCGGAATCGCGGGGAGTGGAAATCGGCATCTGCACGGCCGCGAACTTCCTGAAGAGTTGCAGCGAAGATCTTGCGGTCGCCTTTGAGTGGCGGGGTGAGGCCGAGGGAGGTGAGGAGGAAGTCGTCGAGTCCGGCAAGCAGCGCGTCGGCCTCTGCCAGCTTCGCCCGCCGAGTAGCCCGCGCTGTGTCCAAAGCTGCAAGGAGTTCAATCTGCTTTGCCTTCGCAGGCAAGACGATAGGAAGTTCTTCCACACCTCCTTGGTCAATCGTTGCCATCGTTGTAACCCCAGCCCGTGCGATGAGATACTGCCTAGCAATCCAACTGCGGGCATAATTGGTCAAAAAGCCTGGAACGACTTTGGATTGATCCAACCGTGCGCGAATAATGTGGCATTCGAAGACT
>DAORHS010000914.1:0-1894 GCA_035438165.1 Prosthecobacter sp. | reverse complement strand
CGGCCACCTGCATCGCCCGCAAAAAGTCGCCAGCATCGAAACCATCCGCTACAGCGGCTCCCCCATCCCCCTCAGCTTCTCCGAAGCCACTGATGCCAAATCCGTCGTCCTCATCGAAACACAATCGGAAGGAAACACCGCAGAGATGAGAAAACCGCAGAGTTCAGATTCAAAAAAATCATCTCTGCGGTTTTCTAACCTCTGCGGTGTAAAAATTCAGACCCTCGAAGTCCCCACCACCGTCCGCCTCATCCGCGCCACCGTGAACCGCTCCACGCTGGCCGCCGATCTTCAAACCGTGCCCGCCGGGAGCTGGGCGGAGATCACCGTGAAGCTCGACGCCCCCGAGCCCGATCTCGACCGCCAGGTCCGCGAAGCCGCCGTCGGCCGCTTCGAAGTCCTGAAAGTCCTCGCCGACCTCCCCTCCACCGCCGCCACCCCCTGGCAACCCACCGGCCCCGCCCTCCACGACCTCCAGCCCCGCGACGTCTTCCGAGAACTCCTCCAGGAAAAGCAGCTCCCCAGCAACGAACTCAGCGCCGTGTTTGATGAGCTGCTGGAGTTGAGGGAGGCGAAGTTGACTTCATAGGATCAAACACGAATGCAAAGGTAATGAGCACAACTTTCAGACGAAGCATCATTGTCATTGTCGTCATGGCGGCTGTGATGTTTTACTTCGCAATCATGCGGCATCGAGCGGCAAATACTCTGGCACCGTCAATCTTCAAATTTGATGCGGAACATGGCTATGTGGTGCCGATTCCACAACAGCAGGCTCGTTTCATGGGGCTTCCAATGTTCTTGGCGATTAGTTCGGGATTTGGAGTCCAAGGCGGTCCCGCAGTTGAAGATCTCAATCGAGCTTCGATATCCTTGTCTGCATTAAGCCAGTGCGTTGAAATAGCCGAGAAGCGCTTGGTCGAATACGACAAGCAACGTGGTATCACAGCCAATGACATCCAGAACCCACATGTCTGGATTGATTCTGAAGATGAGGATAAATCACGTTGGACCATCGTCATTGAGGCTAAAGACAACGATGGATACGCTTGGCACATCGAGTTCAAGGGTGCTGAGTTCCATGACATTTGGGCTGGAAGCTGAACTGGCTGACTAGCACTTCAAAAAACATGCGCCTCCTCGCCGTCCGTCTCCAGAACCTCAACTCGCTCAGCGGGGCGCATGAGGTGCTCTAAGGTGGTCCGCACAGTCCCCTGTGCGGTTCACAGCACTGCCGCACAGAGGATTGTGCGGACCACACTCACAGCGGCGACCACGCCAGCCCCATCGCCTGCGCCAGACGGCTCTGACGGGCATCCGTGGTGATGAACTCCGCCGCCTGAAGGTCTGCGGCCAATGCGCAGTGCAAAATATCCAGCGAGCGACACCCGATCACCGGCGTGTGTGACAGCGAAAGCTGCGTTGCGGACTGGAAATGAGTTTGCCAGATCGGCGGCGGAGCCACGAGCACACCGGAGGCGAGATCGCTTTGGATGAGAGCGAGTGCAGCGTTCACCTGCGCCTCCGTGGCCTGTCCGTGAAAGCGCTTTTGATTCAGGGCATTCGTCAGCTCCAGCTCATGCAGCGGCGTGTAAAACATGGCCCTGCCAGCGACTCGTGCCACCACCGCCGCGCTGTCGGGCTCAGGGTAGTAGAGCTTCACCAGACAACCGGTATCGAGGTAGATCATCGCGTGCCACGCCCCTCCTCCACGAGAGAGCTGAGCGGTGTGCCATCCGGTTGATCACCCCAGATCGTTTGCGCACGAGCCAGGAAATCCGGCGCGGCAGGCGCAGGCGGCAGCACGCGGGCGACGGTCTTGTCGCTGTCCGTGAGCTGCACTTCTTCACCTGCTTTGACCCAGCGTAGGATGTCCGTCCAGACTTTCGGAAGC
>DAORHS010000913.1:0-1903 GCA_035438165.1 Prosthecobacter sp. | reverse complement strand
GACCGCGAGCTGAAGCTCACGGTTGTCAATCCGCCCGACTGGAAAGCGTCCGACCAGCGTCCGGCGATGGTGTTCTTCCACGGTGGTGGCTGGACGGGCGGAGCGCCCACGCAGTTCACGCAGCACAGCGAGTATCTCGCCACACGCGGCATGGTTTGCATCCAGGTCGAGTATCGACTGATCGAAAAAGGTGACAAAGGCCCGCCGGTGAACTGCATCGCCGATGCGAAGTCCGCCATGCGCTGGGTGCGTTCGCATTCGGCCGAGTTGGGCATCGACGCGAATCGAATCGGTGCCGGCGGCGGCAGCGCGGGAGGTCATCTTGCGGCCTTCGTCGGCATGGTCGAGGGACTCGACGATCCGCAGGACAATCTCAAAGTCTCGCCAAAGGCCAACGCGCTCGCGCTTTTCAATCCCGTCTTCGACAACGGCCCCGATCAAGGCTGGGGCCATGCGCGGGTCGGTGAGCGCTTCAAGGAGTTTTCTCCTGCCCACAACATCACGTCTGACGACCCGCCCGCGATCATCTTCCTCGGCACCCAGGACAAGCTGATCCCCGTCGCCGTCGTCGAACGCTTCAAGGCGAACATGGAAAAGGCCGGCGTGCGCTGCGAAGCCAAGTTCTACGAAGGCCAGGGCCACGGCTTCTTCAATCCGGGCAAGGGAGGCACGATGGACTTCTATTACGATACGCTGCTCGAAACCGACAAGTTCCTCACTTCGCTCGGCTGGCTGAAAGGCGAGCCCACTCTTCCGAAGCCATGAAGAACCTCATCGACCTCCTGTCGTTATCTTTCCGGCAATGGTTTTGAAGGTTTCAGGCTGCGAATGCTTTGTCGCAGGACGGCCATTGACAGCAGGGGGATTCCATCGCTAGACAGAGGACACTTTTCCGCCGCATGAATCTGCCCAACAAGCTCACTGTCGCCCGCCTTGTACTGACGGCGGTGTTTGTCGTGTGCTTTTACCTGCCGGTGGCGCATCACATCACGATGGCGGCGCTGGTGTTTGGCGTGGCGTCGATCACGGATTACTTCGACGGGAGGATCGCGCGTGCGCGCGGCATTGTGACGAATTTCGGCAAGCTGTTCGACCCGCTGGCGGACAAGATCCTCATTGCGGCGGCCTTCATCCTGTTGGTGGAGCGTGGAGATCTGCCGGCCTGGGTGGCGGTGGTGGTGCTGGCACGGGAGTTTTTCGTGACGGGCATCCGGCTCATCGCGGCGGGGCAGGGGGCCATCCTGATGGCGGAAAAGCTGGGGAAGCACAAGATGCTCTGGCAGATCATCACGGTGAGCTGGTTTCTCGTGAGGCAGGCCTCGGACGAAACGTTGTTTGGTTTTGCGAAGCCGTTTTACGCCACAGTGCCGGCCTGGGCGGGCGACATCATCGTGTATTTCACCACGTTACTCACACTGGTGTCCGGCTTCAGCTATTTCTGGAAGAACCGCCAGCTGTTCAACGATGCCTGAACCTTTCCACACGCCATGACTGCTGAACAACAACTCGCCTCCCTCGGACTGAACCTGCCGCCCGCACCGCCGCGTGGAGGGGTTTACAAGCCGGTCGTGATCGTGGGCGGCATCGCCTACGTCTCCGGTCATGGGCCGTATCTGGGTGATGGCAACTACCTCACGGGCCGTGTCGGCGCGGATCTCGATCTCGAGGCCGGCAAGGCTGCGGCGAAGCAAACCGGACTCGCCCTGCTGGCAACGCTGAAAAGTGAACTCGGAAGTCTGGACCGTGTGAAGCGCGTGGTGAAACTGCTCGGCATGGTGAACAGCACAGCGGATTTCCCCGATCATCCGAAAGTGCTCAACGGCTGCAGTGAGCTGTTTGGACAGATCTGGGGCGAGGACAACGGCATCGGCGCTCGCAGCGCCGTGGGCATGGGATCGCTGCC
>DAORHS010000912.1:0-1904 GCA_035438165.1 Prosthecobacter sp. | reverse complement strand
GAAGGTGAATGCCATCGCGGCGGAGGTGGAGGCGTTTGAGCTGAAGAAGTTTCCGCGTCCCGAAGGCAAACCGCTCACCGAATCGGACGCGATCAAGCTGCCCGGCAACCTGCCGGCCTACATTGCGAAGACGGAGCCCAAGAACCGGGGCGTTGATCCGCTGCTGGAGGCGGTGAGTTATTTCAAGGACAAGGACGCGGCGTATTCGAAGCTGCTGCAAAAATTGCTCGCCGCCGTGCGGGAGAAAGTTTCAGCGACGAACAACGTCACAAAGGTCATGGTGATGGACACGCTGGCGCAACCACGTGAGACCTTCACGCTGGAGAAGGGGGCGTATGACAAGCCGACGACCACGAAGGTGAGTTTCACCGTTCCCGCGAGTCTGCCACCGATGCCGAAGGATGCGCCGAACAACCGGCTCGGTCTCGCGCAATGGATCGTGAGCCGCGACAATCCACTGACGGCGCGTGTGACGGTGAACCGCTTCTGGCAGGCGTTTTTCGGCGTTGGACTGGTCAAGACAGCGGAGGATTTCGGCGTGCAGGGCGAGTCGCCGCTGCATCGCGAACTGCTCGACTGGCTGGCGGCCGAGTTCATCGGGAGCGGCTGGGATGTGAAGGCGCTGCTGCGTTTGATCGTGACGAGCGAGACGTATCAGCAGAGTTCCAAGTTTGATGTTTCAAGTTTCAAGTCTGCGGAGGTTGATCCGGAGAATCGTTCTCTGGCGCGGGGGGCGCGGTTTCGGATGCCGTCGTGGATGATTCGCGATCAGGCGTTGTTTGTGTCGGGGCTGATGAAGGAGCAGCTCGGCGGACCGCCGGTGAAGCCGTATCAGCCGGAGGGCATCTGGGAGGAGGCGACGTTTGGGAAGAAGAGCTACGTGCAGGATCACGGCGATGCGCTCTACCGTCGCACGCTTTACACCTTCTGGCGGCGAATCGTGGGGCCGACGATGCTGTTCGACAACGCGGCGCGGCAGGTGTGCGCGGTGAAGGCGACGCGAACCAATACGCCGCTGCATGCGCTGGTGACTTTGAACGATATCACGTTTGTGGAGGCGGCTCGTGCTCTGGCTCAGCGGGTGCTGCTGACGCATCGAGGTGATGAGGAGGAAGCCTTGAGGCATGCGTTTCGTCGGGTGACTTGCCGCGTGCCCTCGGCGGCCGAAATGGCGCTGTTGAAGGCACAACTGGCCAGGCTGCGGACGGAGCAGGCCGGGGATCGTGCCGCAGCGATGAAGCTTCTCAGTGTGGGGGAGTCGAAGCGCGACGAGACGCTCGATCCTGTCGAGCACGCGGCATGGACGAGCCTGTGCCTGATGTTGTTGAACCTCGACGAGGCTGTGACGAAGGAGTGATCAGAAGCTGATGTAGGCTGCGGGCACCACGGAGTCAGGCTTGAGCTTGAAGTCGCGGTCCACCAAGCAGGGTACTTCGCTGAGGGCGAGGATCTCCTTGGCAAATTTCGCGTTGCCGTCCGGACTGGACTCCACAAAGAGGATGTTGCCGGCACCGTTCTGAATGATCAGCACGTAACCATAGCTCTTCACGCCGTAGGGAGCGCCGGTGCCCTGGCTGTAGGTGAGGCGGATGGGGGTGGTGGAATGCACCATCTTGGACTGGGCCCGGATGTTGACATCGAAGATCTCCTTTTGAAGGACGATGATGTCATTGCCGGAATCCCCGGTGTTTTTGCCCAGGGTGACGGCCACTCCGCGGGCATTCTCCAGATCGCGCTGTACCTCGCGGTTGTTGAGGTTGAAGTTGTAGGAGAGTTCGATGATGCGTTCACCGCTTGCTGCATTGCCGCGATTGCTCTTCGAGGGGAGCGTCTGACAGCCAAGACTGAACTTTTGCACCGGGGCCGGGGTGGTGACTGTGGTGGGCGGAGGGCCTGCCGCCTTG
>DAORHS010000911.1:0-1920 GCA_035438165.1 Prosthecobacter sp. | reverse complement strand
ACCGACAAAGTCGTTGTAGCGCAGATTCAGTCCTTCGAACAGCATCCGAACGCCGACAAACTCAGCGTCTGCCAAGTCGATGACGGCAGCGGCACCACACGCCAGATCGTCTGCGGCGCGAAGAACTTCAAAACAGGCGACAAAGTGCCCCTCGCGCTCCCAGGAGCCGTTTTACCCGGCGGATTCGCCATCAAGGAAGGCAAACTGCGCGGTGTCGATTCCATGGGCATGATGTGCAGCGGCAAAGAGCTCGGTCTTGGCGAAGATCACGCTGGGTTGCTCATCATGGCCGCCGATTCACCCATCGGCACGCCCTTCAATCAGCTCAATCCCGCCGACGTGCTCTTCGATCTCGAAATCACACCGAACCGTCCCGACCTCCTCAGTCACCTCGGCCTCGCCCGCGAACTCGCCGCTTTGACCGGCCTGCCACTCAAGGGCCAACGCGAATACACGAAGACCACGACCAAGGCCCAACTTGGAGCTTCAAACCTGAAACTTGAAGCTTCAGACGCCTGCCCGCTTTACACCGCCCGCATCATCAAAGGCGTCAAAGTCGGCCCCAGCCCCGAGTGGCTGCGCCGTCGCCTCGAAAGCATCGGCCTGCGTCCCATCAACAACATCGTGGACATCACCAACTACGTCATGATGGAGATGGGCCAGTCGTTGCACAGCTTCGATCTCGACAAGCTCAACGGCGGCATCGTCGTGCGCCTGGCCGCCGAGGGTGAAAAATTCCTCGCGCTCGATGGTCAAACTTACGCGCTGCAAACCGACGACCTCGTCATCGCCGACAGCCATCGCCCCGTCGCCATCGCAGGCGTCATGGGCGGTGAAGAAACCGGCGTCACCGACACCACAGTCAATGTGCTGCTCGAAAGCGCCTACTTCGCCCCCAGCGGCATCCGCCGCACCTCACGCCGCCTCGGTCTCAGCAGCGACAGCAGCTACCGCTTCGAGCGCGGCATCGATCCGCAGCAGGTGCAGGGCGGTTCCGAGTTCGCCACCAAACTGATTCTCTCCATCGCCGGTGGCACCGCCGAAGACGTCGTTCTCGTCGCTGGTGAAGCACCTGCGCTCGTCGGTGAAGTCACGCTCGATGAAAATCGCGCGCGCAAGCTCCTCGGCACACCCGACATCACGGGCGACGAAATCCACGCCATCCTTGAAAAGCTCGGCCTCACCAAAAAATCCGCCAACAAGCACGAAAGCCACTGGCTCATCCCCAGCTACCGCCTCGACCTCCAGCGCCCCGTCGATCTCATCGAAGAACTCGCCCGCGTCATCGGCCTCGATCGCGTTCCATCGCGCCAAGTCGCCGTCGCATCACCCGTCGAGGCCGCCGACCGCACTTACGACTTCGGCATGACCCTGCGCCAGTCCCTGGCCAGCCGCGGCTTCTTTGAAGCGCAAACCCTGCGCCTCATCGCCACCGCCCAGCTCTCCGACAGCCTCGGCGCTGCCGATGCCGCCAGCGTGGCCGTCGCCGTCAAAAATCCGCTCAGCGAAGACCACACCACGCTGCGTCCCAGCATCGTCCCCGGCCTCGTCGCCACCGCCGCGCTCAACATCCGCCAGGGATTGCATCGCCTGCGCTTCTTCGAGCTCGGCCGCGTCTTCCTGAAGCTCCCCAGCGGCTCCAGCCGCGAAGAAGAACGCCTGTCCATCCTCCTCAGCGGCCCCGTCTCGCCATCGAGTTGGCATGGTCGCGAACCCCAAGCCGCCGACATCCACGAACTCGTCGGCCAGATCCAAAACCTCACGCGCACGCCCATCGAAGTGCGTCCCGCGAAGGAAAATGCCGCCAACTTCCTCCTCACCAGCGAACTCCGCGCCGGCAACCGCGTCCTCGGCTGGATCGCACAGCTTCATCCATCACGCGCTCGCGACATCGATGCCCGCCACCCGGTTTACGTCGCC
>DAORHS010000910.1:0-1924 GCA_035438165.1 Prosthecobacter sp. | reverse complement strand
CCTCGCGGTGTGTTTCAAGATCACCGGTCTCGCCAGTGTCGGCTTCCCCGGCACAATTGGCTTTGTGCCCATGGAGCTGCTCATCAGCGGCAGCGCCGACCAGGGTCTGTGGGTCAGCGGCACGCTCGCCATCGCCGCGATGTTCAACGGCATCGCCATTCTCCGCGCCTACTTCGCGCTCTTCACGGGCAAACGCACCACGACTTCCGTCTCGCTGCGCAAAACGCCTGTCGAGCGCGCCGGTATCATCGTCATCGCACTCACGGTCTTCCTCGGTGGCTGGTTCTCGCCGGGCGTCGTCGCTTCGCGGCATGAAACTGCGGACAAGCTGCTGGAGCGGGTGAATGTGCCGTCAAAGTGAGCGAGGGACAAAAACCATCTGGAAAGCTCCCGGCGGGTCTTGTAGTCTTCCGGCATGAGCACCCTAGCCCCCCAGCCTGTCCCGAAAAATCTGCGCCACCAGATGGTGGAGCGTGTTTCGACGATGGATGAGCAATCTCTGCTCCGCCTGCACGAACTTGACCTCCTCGCTGAAAAGATCCGGCTGCGTGAGGAAATTTCCCGTCAGGCTGACGCTGAACAGGCTTCGGGCACCTGGGAGAATCTCACTGAGGTCATCCGCGCCTATCGGATGCGCCACCGCGCCTCATGACCGTCTGCGTCGATACCAACGTGCTCATCCAGGCAAGATCGAAGCGCCATCGTTATGGCGTGATCTTGGATGGATTCATGTTTGGTTTGATGGACTGGGCGATGTCGAACCGAGTGGTGACCGAGTACCGAGAAATCATCCATGGAAAGGCCGGGATGGCAGCCTGGAGCACACTGGAGGTCTTCATTGATCTCATCGACCGCAGTGGCAATGTGCGCTGGATCTCCCCACACTACCAATTCCGCATCATCGGTTCCGATCCCGATGACAACGCTTTCACCGACTGCGCCATCGCCGCTCACGCGGACTACGTCATCACGGAGGATCGTGACTTCGCACCGCTCACCAACGCGGGTACAAACCGCAGCCGATCACGCCGGACGAGTTCATTGCGAAGTACCAGGGCATTTATGTGTGAGCAGAGCCATTCCCCTGACTGAAGGCAAGTCACCCACTCCCCTTTTTTTTGAGCGTGCTCTTTGTCAACTCGGTCGTCTTTGTTGAAAGGGCTCAAGCCATTGATCGGGCGACCTGCTTCGGCAGCTTGTCGAGCTTGTAGCGTTGGATCTTGTACTGCAGCGCCCGGCGGCTGATGCCGAGGGTTTTGGCAGCCTCTTCTCGGTTAGAGGTAACCTTGAGCAGTGTCTGGCGGATGAGTTCGGCCTCGACTTGGGCGAGGGTCATGCCGGGCTGGATGGCGATGGCGTGCGGCTCGCGTTTGCCCTGGTGCATGGATGGCGGCAGATCGTCCAGACCGATGGCGGCGTGAGGCACGGTGACGACGAGGCGCTCGACGAGATTGCGCAACTGCCGAACGTTTCCAGGCCAGTGCAAGGTCTGAAAGAGGCTCACCACCTCGGCTTTGAATTTCTTCGGCCGCCGACGGTGCTTGGTGCAGAAATGGTCCGTGAAGGTTTTCACCAAAGGCGCGATGTCCTCCGCGCGCTCGCGCAGCGGCGGCATGCGGATGGAAACGATGTTGAGACGATAAAACAAGTCTTCCCGAAACAACCCGCCGGTGACGGCCTCGGCTTCGAGGTCTTTGTTCGTTGCGGCAATGATGCGGGCGGTGGCACGCTCGATTTTTTGACTGCCCACCGGTCGGTAGGTGCCGTCTTCGAGCACGCGCAGGAGGTCGCCCTGGCCTTTGCGCGAGAGATCGCCAATTTCATCCAGGAAAAGCGTGCCGCCCTGGGCGAGCTGGAAGCGGCCTTTGCGGTCGCCGACGGCTCCGGTGAAGGCGCCGCGCACATGGCCGAAGAGTTCCGCCTC
>DAORHS010000909.1:0-1928 GCA_035438165.1 Prosthecobacter sp. | reverse complement strand
ATCATCGTCACTGGAACCGATCTCACCGAACGCAACCGCCTCCAGAACGAGATTCTCCGGATCTCTGAGCAGGAGCAGGCGCGCATCGGCCACAATCTCCACGATGGCGTCGGTCAGACGATGACAGGAGTCGCCACGCTGATGGAGGCCCTGGAAAGCGAACTCCGAGGCGTGCAGAAATCAAGCGCCGGGCGCATTCTTCACCTCCTGCAGGAGGCCATTCAGGAAGTCCGCCGCATGTCCCACAGCCTGTCCCCCGCATCGGTGAAAAATCGCGGGCTGGGCGGCGCCTTGCAGTTGCTCGCCGAAACCATCCGCAACAACCACCGCACGGCATGCACCTGCGAAGTACAGCCGGACATCGTCATCTCAGACCCTGAGAAGGAGACGCACATCTACCGCATCGCCCAGGAGGCGGCGAACAATGCCCTGCGTCACGGCCGTCCCAGGTCGATCAGCATTTCCTTCAAACGCCAGGGAGAGCATGAATGCGTGCTCAAGATCGAAGACAACGGCTCCGGCCTGCTCAAACGGGGCGGCGGCGGCCAGGGCATCGGCATGCGCGTCATGGACTACCGCGCCAACCTCATCGGAGGCATTCTGCAGATCAAATCCAAACCCCGCGGCGGGGTTAGCGTCGTCTGCCACTTTCCGTGCGAGAATCCCTCCTCGATCAAGTCCCATGCAGACACCCATGATCAGTCCACCATTGAGCAGGGAACGGGCGGCGGAATTTGAACCTCCTTGGAATCATCACCTTCTCCTCAAGAGGTGGCTCGGGACGGAATCGAACCGCCGACACGGGGATTTTCAATCCCCTGCTCTACCGACTGAGCTACCGAGCCTCTGACTTGAAGGGCCGCTATTGGAGCATGCTTCAATCCTGGCGCAACGTGTTTTTCGTATGCAGCGCAGATTGAGCATGTCTCCTATTTTCCCTTCGCAGACATCGCCACAAGCACCCAGCCGGCCATGAAGCTCAAACCACCGAGGGGTGTGACCTTGCCCAGCCACGCAGTGCCGGTGTAGGCGAGCACGTAAAGCGATCCGCTGAACAGCAGAATGCCCGCGAGAAACAGGCGCCAGGCCCAGACCATCTGAGGCCGGGTGCTGGCAAACAGCGTCAGCAGCAGCAGCACAACGGCATGCGGCAGGTGGTACTGCACCGCCGTCTCCCAATGCGCGAGTTCGCCCGCTGCCACCAGCTTGTCATGAACGCCGCCATGCGCCCCGGAGGCTCCGAGTGCGATGGCGAGGAAGCCCATCAGGGCGGAAAGGCGGAGGCGAAAAGGATCGGGCTGCATGGTGGTCGATGTTTAACCCGCCCCGGGCTTAAATCCACTCTTTGATGACCCGGCCGGCCACATCCGTCAGGCGGAAATCGCGGCCCTGAAAACGATGCGTGAGGCGCAGGTGGTCAAAACCGAACTGATTGAGCAGCGTGGCGTGGAAGTCATGCAGATCGACCGGATCACGCACTATGCTCCAGCCGATTTCATCGGTTTCGCCGAAGATTTGACCGCCTTTGATGCCGCCACCGGCGGCGAGCATGGTGAAGGCAAAGGGATGATGATCGCGACCCGTGGCGTTCGGATTGCCACCGCGGTTTTCCCCCAGTGGTGTGCGACCAAACTCACTGCCAAAGACGACCATCGTGTCTTCGAGCAGACCGCGCTGTTTGAGATCCGTGAGCAGCGCGGCGATCGGCAGCAGGAAAGGATCGCGCCCCGGCAGGCGCCGGCTGGTATAGGCATGGGCCACATTGAAGGCCGCCCACCAGCAGGCCAATCCGATCCAGTGCTCCCAGCGCAGGCCGGCGTTGAAGGAGCGGGCGCGCACCGCCGGAGCCAGCGTCAGCGCCACGGCGTACAGCAGCAGGAACAGGGCGGCTACGTTGAGCAGCCGCCCCTGGGTCCGGTCCGTTGAAG
>DAORHS010000908.1:0-1931 GCA_035438165.1 Prosthecobacter sp. | reverse complement strand
GATGATCTCCTCACGCACATGCCGCACGACCTTGATGAGACGGTCCGTGCCGATGTGTGGCCTTCTTTTGATCAAAGTGTCCGCAGGAGCGCCTGCGGCCACCATTTCGCGCAGCGGCCACGGGATGCGATGCTCACGGTCGCGAATCTGCGTGTAGAGCTTCCCGTCGGAGAAGGTTCCTGCGCCGCCTTCGCCGAACTGCACGTTGGATTCGGCGTTGAAATCCCAGCCGCGCCGCCAGAAGCCGGTCACATCACGCGCACGGTCACCCGCGGCCTTGCCACGCTCCAGCAGCACCGGTTTGAGACCCGCGCGGGCCAGAACCAGGCCGCAAAACAACCCGCACGGCCCGGTGCCGACGATCACCGGCCGAGAGGAATCCGAACGCGACCCGTTTGGCACGATCTCGCGATACGTCTCATCCGGCGCCGGACCAATGCGCGGATTTTTGCCGATGCGCTTGAGCATTCGTGCCTCGTCTTTGACCTCGACCAGCAGCGTGAAGCTGAACTCCACGTGTCCACGACGCGCATCGATCGCACGCTGCTTCACCCTGACGCTGATGACGTCCTCGTCGCGCGCCTGCAGCACCTTCACCACGGCGCGGCGGAGATCATCGTCCTGATGATCGACGGGAAGGAGAACCTGGGAGAGCTGCAGCATGCGGGCGGGGTTTGGCGGCAGTGCCAATAACCTGCGGCACGCGCATTACAACCCTACTTCGCCTGCGATGTCTTCTCCTGCGGCGGCACGTGCCAGCCGAACACCTTGTCGCCATTGAAGAGCTTGTGATGCTCCGGCGTCATGCCGCCGTAGTCGGCGATGACCCCGGCCTGCTCCACGGTGCCAACGCGAAGGTTCGCATACACGTCCCCTTCATCATAGAGCACATGCAGCGGATCATTGGTGCTCAACTGCACCCCCTTGACCGGTCTGACGACGGTAAACCTCCAGGTGGTGTCGATGTGCTGAATGGACCCCAGCTCGCGGTAGATCAGCGCCTTCGGCACATTCTTGAGATCATACTGGGCCGCCTGATTCGCACGCCAGGGATCATAGGCCGGACTGCCCGGATTCGTGTAGTCGCCAGTCCAGAAGGTTTGATACGGAGTGGGGTCCGGCTGAGCGGCGCGAATCTCCGCAGGCGACTGGGTGGCCGGGAAAGCATGGCGCACAGGCAGAGGGTCCACACGATCCACGATCTTGTTCACCAGAGAAAACACATCGCTCACCCGGCCATACGTGAAAAACTGGTGCGAATCGACCAGCTCCGAGGTGGCGACCCGCGTCTTTTTGACCGTGAGACGATGCTCGTTCGCGTTGGAGAACAGATTGAAGCTCAGCAGGTAGTCGATGTCCTTGTCCAGCGTCGGCTCCTTGCGCTCCGTCTCTTTCGGCAGAGTCAGCGTCTGCGTGCCGGTCTTGGTCTCCTCCGTAGTGAGGTTAAAGACACGCATCTGGCCACGACGCAGCAGATGGGTGCTGAGACTGTCCGCCAGCGCCCGGCCGAGATCCGGACGACGGGTGCCGTCCACCGTGACGTCCTCCGCAAAGATCGCGACCTTGGGCTTCTCCGCGTTGAGCACGCTCACCGTGCCCTGCGCGTGAAGTTTCGAAACGACGACCGCGCTCAGGAGAGCAACCGCTACGAGGGCATGGTGTGTCTGGCACATGATCGGTTGGAAGTTCAGCGATGTTAACGGTTCAAAAATCGCTTGGGAAGCAAAATCTCGACCTGTCAGGGCCGGGTGGCCGCCCCTTGGACAAAGTCTTCGTGTTCATCACGAGTGAGCACGCCGTCTCCATTCCTGTCGAGCCGTTGAAACAACGGTGGCGGGCCACTGAACTCATCTTTGGCGATCTTGCCGTCCTTGTTCTTGTCATCCCGTCCAATGACAACTTCCCAGGGAATGCCACGCCTGACACCCGCA
>DAORHS010000907.1:0-1932 GCA_035438165.1 Prosthecobacter sp. | reverse complement strand
ATCGGCATGCGCCTGCATTTCACGACGCGCGGTGTCGGCCTCGCTGGCGATTTGCTTGCCCAGGGCTTCGGCTTCGAGGCGCTGGCGCTCAGCGGCGGCTTTCTTCTCGGCGATCTCGCCCTGGTTGCGATTCCAGAAAGGCAGCGGAATGGAGATGCGGAAGCCGATAAAGCCGGTGCGTTCACGCTGGCCATTCGCCTGGTCCTGCATCTCCTGAGCGCTGAAAAAACCGGCGCTGACGTCTTGCAGACGCTTGGAATGAGCCAGCGCGGCATCGGTCTGCGCGACGGTGATTTTGGTCTGCGCGAGCTGGAAGTCAGCCCGCTGCTGCCATGGCGTGATGCCGGGCAGGACAAGCGCGGGAAGATCACCGCTGATGGTGAGTGAGTCCTGCGTGCCGATGCCAAGCATCGGCTTCAACTGGCCAACGAGACTGACACGCTCGGTTTCGAGCTTTTTGCCCTCCAGGATGAGCCGCTGCGCATCGACTTGGGCCTGCGCGGCATCGAGCGGCGACAACTCGCCTTTGTCCGCGCGGCTCTTGGCGAACTCGGAGAGTTTTTTCGCCAGCGCGGTCTGCTGCTGCCTCAGAGCGCGCTGCCGGTCGAGCGCGAGCACGCGCACTGCATGCGCACGTGCCTCGGCGATGAAACGGCGCTCCGCATCGCGCACCTCGAATTCAGCGGTGGTGACGAGCTGGCTGGTGAGCTGCTTTTCGAGACTGAGACGTTTCGTGATCGGGAACGACTGGTCGATGCCAAACATCATCGTGCGAGGGCTGACACGGCTTTCGTTTTGAAAACTGCTCTCCAGCGTCGGATTGGCGAGACGGCCGCTGCCAAGCTGGCGTCCACGAGCCTCCTCCACCGCGAGGCGCGCCGCTTTAAGCATGGGATGATGTGTACGCACTCGGGTGGCGATGCCGGAGAGTGAAAACTCTGCGGCGAGACTGAACGCGGGCAGACTGAAGAACAGGAGAATACGGAACATACGAATGAGCGGTTTGAGATTGGAAGCAGGCAGGCATGACGGAGCGCCATGCGGACGAACACGTCGGCAGGTGCTGGAAGCGTGTCCGGCACCGACGTTGTCTCTCTCAAATCCTCAATGCGATGGTCTGCGCGAGCCTTCGCGGCCATGCCTGCGCCTGCAAACTTCGTTGCGGCGGCTTTTCTGTGACGAAACGAACGCCCGTATGAGCTTGGCGGCTGGTTTCCCAAAGATCGAACGCGCTGAGCAGGTTCACCGGCACGGTGAGCTGGAGTGCGGTGTCATTCTGCTGCTTGGCAACGAGGGAATCGATCACCGCGGCATGCTGGTGTCTGTCGCCATCGTCTTCGTCGTGCTCATGTGGCACGGAGTGATCCTCATCCTCGTGGCAGTCCGCGGAATGCGGCCCGTGACAGTGGTCCATCAAGGTGATTTGCTCCTCACCGCCGCAGTCGCACAGCCAGCCGCGATGCAGGCCAAAGGTCTGCGCCCAGCCGACCGCGAGAAGCGCGATAAGGCCAAGGGTGAGGCGCTGGAGACGAAGGAACTGCATGCCGCAGGAGGATAACGTCGCTCAGACGCATCCTGCAACCATGAATTCAAGCTGACGCAGTCTGACGCTGTTTCAGCTCTACCAACGCGTTGAGGATCTTCACACGGTTCATTTCGTGGACTTCCACCTTCTCGCCAATCTTCGGCACGAGGGTGACTGTCAGCTCACCGCCGAGGTGTTCACGAAACTCTTCGAGCCCTTCGAGGATCGCGGGTTCGCCGCTGCGCCCCGTGTTCATGAGATGCGGCGAGTAGGTGGCGAAGCCGATGCGTTCGATGAGCCGGAGCACGCGCTCGCAGGTTTCGGCATCGAGGATGCCCTGCATGCGGGAATAGACGAGATCGACCGCCATGCCGATGGCCACAGCCTCGCCATGCGTGACGGCGAAC
>DAORHS010000906.1:0-1935 GCA_035438165.1 Prosthecobacter sp. | reverse complement strand
AGGGCCAGAAGGGCTTTGATGCCGTGAGCGGCGCCCATCCGGTTCATCGCCTCGTCCCTTTCTACAAGTCCGCACTGCAATTCGCCCTGCGCAGGCCGCTTCTCACCATCATCTTCGCGTATGGTCTCCTCGCCGCCAGCACGGCGCTCATTCCGTTCTTCGGGAAACAATTCTTCCCCGCTGCGGAACGGAATCAGCTCCTCGTGGACATCCAGTTGCCGGAAGGCAGCCCGATTGAGCAAACCATGGCCGTCACCGCCCGCCTGGGCGACTTCCTGCAAAAAGAGGACGCCATCCAAAGTGCCGTGGTCGTCAGCGGCGGCGGCACGCCGATGTTTTACTACAACGTGCTGCCACGCCAAAGCGCCTCGAACGTGGCGCAGGTGCTGGTGAACACTCGCCAGGCCGAGGACGTGCCCGCGCTCATCGTACATCTGCGTGAGCTTTTCGACCGTGAGATCAAGGACGCGCTTTGCCTCGTGAAACAGATCGAGCAAGGCCCCGCGCTCGAAACACCGATCCAGATCGAAGTCAGCGGCGACGCCGATTTGAAGGCGAAAGCCGAGCAAGTAACCGAGGAACTGCGCAAAGCGGGCGCTTACAAGGTTCACGACGACTCCGGCATCCTCTCGCGGCTGAATCAGCAGCGCACGATCACCGTGAAGGCGCTCGCGCCGTTTGGTGAGCTGGCCTCGCGCATCCTCGCCAAGGCTCGCGAGCATTTTCCGAAGAAAGGCATCGCCTTCGGTGGTGAGGAGCGTGAACTGACCAACAGCCAGCGCGAAATGGAGCGCGTGCTGAAGATTTCGCTCGCGCTGATCGCACTCGCGATGGTGATCCAGTTCCGCTCGATCATGAAATCGCTCGTGGTGATGCTCACCGTGCCGCTGGGCCTCGTCGGCGCCTTCACCGGCCTGGCGACAACCCACGCGTCCTTCGGCTTCATGGCGCTGATCGGCATCGTGAGTCTCGCGGGCGTCATTGTCAGCCATATCATCGTGCTGTCGGACTTCATCGAGGAAGAGCGTGCCGCAGGCGTGGAGCTCGAAAAAGCACTCATGCATGCCGCGCTGGTGCGTTTGCGTGCCGTGCTGGCCACGGTCTTCGCCACCGTGTGCGGTTTGATCCCGCTGGCGCTCACCGGCGGCGAGTTGTGGCGTCCGCTGACGGCGGTGCACATCTTCGGCCTGCTGTTTGCCACCGTGCTGACGCTGCTGGTGTTGCCCGTGCTGTATTTCCTCTTCGCGAGGTGGAAGTGGATCAAGTAGCCGAAAAAATCAGCGCCACGTTTGCGCCGCCGAAGCCGCTGCTGTTGCTCATGGTAATTTGCGGAGCTTGATCGAGGCGTTCGGTGAGAATCGAGATGCCTTCGCAGGCGGGATCGAGATTTTGAATCTTCGCGGAGGCGGGCATGAAGCCTTCGCGGATCGCGAGGCAGCAGATGCCGGCTTCCAAAGCTCCGGCGAGGCTGAGGCCGTGGCCGGTGAGGGCTTTGGTGCTGCTGACTTTCGGGCGTTTGTCGCCAGTGAAGACAGCTTTGAGGGCGTTGAGTTCGGCGAGGTCGCCAGCAGCCGTCGCAGTGGCGTGGGCGTTAATGTAATCGACATCGGATGGCTCCAAGCCGGCATCTTGAAGGGCGTTCGTCATCGCACGGGCGAGGCCGTTGCCGCTGGGATCGGGGGCTACGACGTCGTAGCCGTCGGAGGCCTGGCCCCAGCCTTTGACCTCAGCGTAAACGGTCGCGCCGCGGGCGGCGGCGTGTTCGGCGTCTTCAAGGACGAGCGCGGCTCCACCGCCGGTGATGATGAAGCCGTCGCGATTCACATCAAAGGGTCTTGGAGCTAATGCAGGATCGCTTTGTGAACTGAGGGCACGCAGCGAGGCGAAGGGCAGAATGTTGTACGGATGGCAGTCTTCAGCGCCGACGACGAACAT
>DAORHS010000905.1:0-1937 GCA_035438165.1 Prosthecobacter sp. | reverse complement strand
CATGCCCGTCACATGGAGGATGGCTCGCTTTCGAAGGGTTGGTTGTACCGACGCCAGTAACAAGACGGGTTCTTCGGAGATGTCGGTTCATGTCGGCCTCCTGTCATCAGATGGAAGATAGGATCCTAATCGTTGAGGCCACAGTGATGCCAGTTTCCGGTGGACCTGTTTGCCAGCCGGATTCCGGTGGTTGCTTTCAGCAGTTTCTTCGTTGCTTCACCTGTTGAAACCGCCTGCTGCTCGTTCTGATGTTGGTGGGAGGACAGGGTGCCCACCGACTCGGTGGCATCGGCCACGGTCTGATGAGGGTCGGTCATGACCACCGTTTTGTTGAGTACATGAGGTTCGTTCATGATCATCCTTTCGTTGCGAGGTTGGATGCATGTCCCTGAGTGAAGCAGGAGACGATCTCCGCGTCTCTTTCCCAGTCAGCCTTCGATCTCTCAGCTTCTGAAGGGACGAAATCATGATTCTGTGACGCATAGGCCTCCATCAGTTCCTTTTCTGCAAACAACCAGTGTTCGGGTCTCAGGTGTGAGCAGCCCTCCGATTTCCAGTGTTTGAAGGCGAGCAGGGCAATCTCCTTGTCGGAAGGATGTGACCCGGCGCTGAAGGACTCGTTTGGAACAGTGAACACAGGAGCATTCATGACTTTGGGAGGCTAAGTAAAAAGTAAAATGCGAACGGCCTTTGACTCGGACCAGTCTGAACATTTCTGTACTCACCGCAATCGGTGCTGCCCTGCTTGACGAGTCGGGGAAACCCTTAGCTGTCTGTCTATGTTCGTGGCTGGGTTGAAACAACCTGCTTTGTCCAGCTCACATGGCTGCCATTAATTCTTGGCGAATCACATTCCCTTTCTACCCTCCGCGCCCCTCATGTCCGTCAAGCTCCGCCTCAACACCGCCACTGTCACCAACGTCGTCCTCGCCAAGGTCGGGAATCCTCAGCGCGAAGAGCCGCTGCAAACTTCCCGCGAAGTCTTCAAAGTCGCCGAAGAAGATCAGGAAAACCTCACCGCGCTCTTCATCAAGCCCTTCAAAGCCTGCATCGCCCACCGCTTCACGCATCACGTCTCGCTGGCGCAGCACGAGGTGAACAACTGCGCGAAGGCCATCTTTGCCGACGAGGACAAGCTGCTCGCCAAAGGCGTCGAGATCGCCCAGCGGCTCTACGCCAAGTCGAATCACCCGAACATCAAGGCCGGCGACCTCTGCATCGCCATGCTCAAGGAAGTCCACATTGAAGGCGAGCTGGTGAGCGGCTTGTGCATCTTGAAGAGCGACAGCGTCGTGCCCTTCCTCACCATCACCCCGCGCAACGGCGACCTCCAGCTCAGCACCGAGCACGGCATCAATCCCGACAAGATCGACAAAGGCTGCCTCATCCTCAATTTCTGGGCCGAAAAGGGCTATTACGTTCTCACCTTCGATCGCAGCGGCGGGGACACGCGCTTCTGGGTGCGTGAGTTCCTTGGTGTCGAAGCCGTGCCCGACGCCGCCTTCCTGACCAACGCCTACACCAAGATGGCCGTGTCCTTTCTCGAAGAACAAAACACCGCCGATGACGACACGCCGCCGTGGGAAACCGCCGCCGCCGCCAAGGACGCGCTCGACTACTTTGAAGACCGCGAAAAGTTCGAGTTGCAGGAGTTCGAGCGTGATGTGCTCAAATCCCCCGACGCCATCGCGCAATTTCAGGAGCACCGCGCCCGCATTGAGGAAGAGCAGGGCCAGTCCTTGGAAACCAGCTTCGAAATCTCGAAGAAAGACCTCACCAAGGCCAAAAAGCGCATCGCCGCGGTCCTCAAGCTCGACACCGGCGTCGAAATCCACATCAAGCCCGCCACCAGCGAAATCGACCCCCAGCTCGAACGCGGCTACGATGACAAGAAGGGCATGAAGTTCGTGAAGGTCTATTACAACAAGGACCTTTCC
>DAORHS010000904.1:0-1939 GCA_035438165.1 Prosthecobacter sp. | reverse complement strand
CTGGCGTCGCAGTTCCGAACTGCGGCATTCTGCCGGGTTGCCCGGACTTCGTGGCGATGGGATAGGGTGGCGGGCAACGCAGGATTGCACGCGGACCGGACTGCTGGCAGCATGCGGCGCATGAGCGAGACTTCTGTGAATTCCACACTGTCGTCGGCCACGCCGGAAGCGGTCGTGCGCCGGGCTGGCCCGCCTGAGCTACTGCTGGCTGCCATGGCGGACCCGATGCGTTACGCGGTGCTGCGTGAATTGGCGGATGGCAGCCATCCGCCCGTGCTGGCCCTGGCGAAAAAGCTCGGCTGCCATCCGGATCAAATGGGCCGCCATTTGCAGCGGCTGCGCAAGGCAGGATTGGTGATCGAAGTGCGTGCGGAGGGGACGGACAAACGATCGAGGTATTATCAAGTGCCCAAGGAGTTCCGCAGCACCCTGCCGGACGGACAGCGGGTGCTGGACTTCGGGAGTGTGGTGTTGCGTTTTGCGCCAACGGCAGGCTAATCTCATTTCAATTCTTCTCCTTCTTTCCTCTGATGAAACGCCTTGGCCTCCTCACGGTCCTGCTCGCCGTCACGCTCCACGCCGCCGATCCAAAACCTTTCTCCATGCCCGGCCTGAAGCAGGACATCGAGTTTGCGAAAGCGGGGGATGTGTCGCTGACGCTGGACGCTTTTGTGCCGGAGGGCGAGGGGCCGTTTGTGACGTGCATTCTGGTGCATGGCGGCGGATTCACGAAGGGGGACAAGCATTCGTTCATCAAGCCGCTGTTCGAGCCGCTGTCGAAGGCGGGGTTCACGTGGTTCACGATCAATTACCGGCTCGCGCCGCAGCATCGCTGGCCGGCGTGTGCTGAGGATGTGGCGTCGGCGATCCGGTGGGTGAAGGCGCATGCGGCGGAGTACAAAGTCGATGTGAACCGCATCGCGCTCATCGGCGAGTCGGCGGGCGGGCATCTGGTGTCATGGGCGGGGGTGACGGGGGAAGGCGACACGCGGGTGGCGGCGGTGGTGCCGTTTTATCCGCCGCAGGATCTCGTGGTGCAGGTGAAGCGCCGCAACGCGCTCGGCGGCCTGGGCGGCCTGATCGGCACCGAGGAGCTCAATGACGCGGCGTGGCGGAAACTCGCGGACATTTCACCGATCCATCACATCAAACCCGGCCTGCCGCCCTTCCTGCAGATCCATGGTGATGCGGACACGACGGTGCCGATCTCCCAGAGCACGACCTTTGAAGCGAAGATGAAAGCGGCGGGCAACGCCTGCGAAACGATCATTGTGAAAGGCGGCGTGCATGGCATGGGCGGCTGGGAGAAGCTGGGCTCGGACTATCAGGCGCAGATGATCGCGTGGCTGCGGAAGACGCTGAAGTGACGTGCGCAAAGCCGCATTTTGTTCCTTGTGCGAATGCGGGTCCCGTCCAAGCGTGGGCGGATGTTCTTTGCGTATTACCTGCACGACCTGAGCCCGCACTTGCTCAAAATCACGGACAAGATCGCCGTGCACTGGTACGGCCTGGCGTACGTGCTGGGCTTCTACCTGACGTATCGGGTGATGCTGTTCCTCTCGAAGCGCGGGCTGTGCGAGATCAAGCCGGACGCGGTGGCGGACTTCATCACGATGGTGTCGCTCTTCGGCCTCGTGCTGGGCGGCCGGCTGGGCTACATGCTGCTGTACAACTTTGACGAGTTCATCCACGCGCCGTGGATTTTTTTCCTGCTCAATCAAGGCGGCATGGCAAGCCACGGCGGCATCGCGGGCACGACGCTGTTCTGCGGCTGGTATGCCTGGAAGCACAAGATCTCCTGGGCGGGCATCGGCGATTCGATCGTGTGCGGGGCGCCGCTGGGGGTGTTTCTGGGACGCATCGCAAACTTCATCAATGGCGAGCTGTTTGGCCGGGTGACGAACGTGTCGTGGGCGGTGAAGTTTCCGACGGAGCTGCT
>DAORHS010000903.1:0-1943 GCA_035438165.1 Prosthecobacter sp. | reverse complement strand
CTCGCCGCTCTTTATCCGAAGCTCGACAAGCCGCTCCTCGTTTACGAACAGCAGAAGAGCAAATCCGAGCGCGACATGCTCGCCCAGGCCATCCGCGACACCTTCCTCCAGCTCAGCATCGCCAATGAGCAGACGCGCGAGGCCTGTCCCATCAGCGATCTCTTCCTCGGCGTCGAATGCGGCGGCAGCGACGGCTTCTCCGGCATCTCCGCCAATCCCGCCATCGGCCAGGCCTCCGACCTCCTCGCCGCGCTCGGCGGCGCGCCCGTGCTCAGCGAGTTCCCCGAACTCGCCGGCGTCGAGCAGAGCCTCTGCGACCGCTGTGTCACCCCCGCGCTCGCCGACAAATTCGTCCACCTCATGCGCGCCTACGAGGGTGCCGCGCAGGCCTGCGGCTCCGGCTTCGATGCCAATCCCAGCCCCGGCAACATCCGCGACGGCCTCGTCACCGACGGCATCAAGTCCGCCGGTGCGGCCAAAAAAGGCGGCACCAGCCCCGTCGTCGATGTCATCGACTACGGCGAGCCCGCCCGCCAGCGCGGCGGCCTTACGCTCTGCTGCACGCCCGGCAACGACGTCGAAAGCACCACCGCCATGGCCGCCGCCGGCTGCAACGTCATGGTCTTCTCCACCGGCCTCGGCACGCCGACTGGAAATCCCGTCTGCCCCACGCTCAAAGTCGCCACCAGCACCGCCCTGGCCACCCGCATGGCCGACATCATCGACTACGACGCCGGCCCCATCATCACCGGCGAAAAATCCGTCCCCCAAGCCGGCGAAGACCTCTTCAATCTCATCCTCGCCACCGCCAGCGGTGACTACACGCCCAAAGCCGTCGCATTAGGCCAAGACGACTTCCTGCCGTGGAAGCGGGGCGTGTCGCTGTGAGGCGGGCCAAAGATGGCGCGTCATGGATTCGGCGGCACCATCTCAAAAGTCACGATGTACGGGGTGCCTTCACCCAGTGGGAAAGTTCGTGGCAAATGCATCCGGGCCGTGGGAGCCTTGTAACGTGAGCAAATGATGTCGCCAACACGGAAATAGGAATAGTCGCCACGGTTGCCCACATAGCGGGGCGTGCCTTGAAAACCTTTTAACGCAGACATCCAAAGTCGATACCGGTCTTCGGTGGCACCAAGAACAAATGCGACAGAATGCTGATAGGAGTACCAGGCCACCAGGGCAAGGACTCCCGCGATCAGGCTCATTGTCCAAAGCTTCGTGCGTGTTTTCATGTCGGTGGACGATGGCGATGCTCATTCACAAACCCCATGCCCGATACACTTTGCCGATTTCAGACGTGGGAATCTCGTTGATCGGAAATCGTCCATTGTAGGCGTCATCGTTCGTGTGGAAGAATCGCGTGTCGATGAAGTGCAGGGGATAATAGAAAAGCAGCTTGGAGTGGTCCCATTTGAACTCGCTCACAAATCCGTCGGGTGCCCAGCCATAGCGTTTCACGCCGTTCAAGCCGATGAACTCCGGCTCAAACCGCCCTCTGGCACTGATCCGAATGTAGCTGATGACGTAGCCCCCGAAGACGAGCAAGCTCATCCAAAGCACAACGGTCTTCCAACGTTTGGTGTCGAGTTTCATGGGTTAAGCGGCTCGGTTACAGATATTGAAGCGTTCACTGTTGGATGGCGTTGGCGGATCAAGCTCAACGGACAGGACGGCCATCGAGGGAGGAGATGGCAAAGGGGCTCCATCCTCCCGGAGGATCCCATTCACCCTCGCCGCGGACAACGGCGGGCCCAGATTCGTGAACGACCACACCATCCACGGCCACAGGGTCGCTCTTCCAGAGAATCGAACGATCAGGCTCCATGCGGAAAAGGCGTTCGCCTGACGCGATCAGCAGATAGTCATGAGTCGGATAGAAGCGACCAAAGTAGGCCCCCAAGTCGAGAGTGTGCGCGGATCGATCAGAGAGGGAGACGGCG
>DAORHS010000902.1:0-1953 GCA_035438165.1 Prosthecobacter sp. | reverse complement strand
TGACGCGGGCGGTGAGGGGATTGCGTCGGTCCACCAGCCAGCGTGCGAGGGCGAGGCGGTCGTGTTTCGCCTTGTCGGGCAGCGGCGGCAGCACGGCGGGTGTGGCGGGCTGGACCTCCTCGGACGGGCGGGTGAAGTCACCTTTTATGAAGAGCGTGGTTTTGCGCGGCTGTGGCAGCTCCTTCATCACAAGCGTGGTGGTGCCGTTCTTGAAGATGTCGTCGAGCTCGAGATGGCGGTCGTAGAGCGGATTGAAGACGGAGTCGGCGGTGCCGGTCATTGCTTTGAAGAGAAGACGATGATCGGCGGTGCCGCGTTTGGCGGCGGGCTTGGCGAGGGCTTTGACGGCATCGGCGGCGAGGAGTTTTTTGGATTTCTCACCGAGCGTGCCTTCCCATTCCTGCAGGACGGTCATGCGCTCTTTGACGTGAGCGTCGATCTGCCTGAGCACCTGGGTGTGCTCGGCCTTGAGCTTGTCGAGGTCCTGACCGGGATCGGGCACGGGGAGCGTGGGCTCGTCCTGGTTGTTGAGGAAGGCGAAGAGCTGGTAGTACTCGCGCTGGCTGATGGGATCGAACTTGTGATCGTGGCACTGCGCGCAGCCGATGGTGAGGCCGAGCCAGACGGTGCCGGTGGTGGCGACGCGGTCAAAGACGCTCTCGATGCGGAACTGCTCTTTGTCGATGCCGCCTTCCTGATTGATCTGGGTGTTGCGATGGAAGCCGGTGGCGATGAGCTGGTCGCGCTTGGGTTTGGGCAGAAGATCGCCGGCGAGCTGTTCGACGGTGAACTGGTCAAAGGGTTTGTCCTGGTTCAACGCGTTGACGACCCAGTCGCGATACGGCCACATGGAACGTGGCGCGTCGATGGAGTAGCCGTTGCTGTCGGCGTAGCGCGCCTGATCGAGCCACCAGCGGCCCCAGCGTTCGCCGTAGTGCGGCGATTTGAGGAGACGGGCGGCCAGATGCCCGATGCTGGATGTTGGATTCTTGATGAAGGAGGCGACTTCGGCGGGAGTGGGAGGCAGACCGGTGAGATCGAGGTGAAGGCGACGAATGAGCGTTTCAGGTGCGGCAGGCGGTGAAGGCGTGAGTCCGGCCTTGGTGAGACGGGCGTGAACGAAGGCGTCGATGGGATGAAGCGAAGGGCGAAGGGCGGAGGGCGTAGAGTCAGAGGCTCTTTGCTGTGGCAAAGGCGCTTTCACGGGGGCGATGAAAGCCCAGTGGCGGTCGTCGCTGGGTGTTTCATCGGCGGGAGCCTGCGCGCCTTCGGCGATCCATTGCTTGATGAGGGCGATCTGGGCGGAGTCGAGCGGGCCGCGCTTGTAGGGCATCTGCGGGATTTCGGCGTGGGTGCCGGAGATGACTTGAACGAGGAGGTCGGGCAGCGCGGAACCGCGTTTGCCGCCGGTGCGCGCGGCGGCGGCGGTGTCGAGCTTGAGCTGGGACTTCTGCGTGGTGGCACCGTGGCATTTCACACAGTGCTGATGGAGCAGGGGCTTGATCTGCGTGGTGTAATCCACCGCGGCATGCGTGGAGGAGAAAACGAGCAGGCTGGAGGTGGCGAGGCGGAGGAACATGCAGCAAAAAGGCACGCGGAAGCGTGAACAACGTACGGGAGGTGAGAGGCCGGAGCTTTCGAGAAGGGCAAGAAAAAGCCGCACTCGCGCGGGGCGGGTGCGGCGTGGGTGACTTTTCAGATCAAGTCAGGATCTTGGATCAGGCGTCCTTCTTCTTTTTCTTCGGAGCGGCGGTGAACTCTTCCTTGGAGAGAGATCCGTCCTTGTCCTTGTCTTTGGCGGTGAACGCGGCCTCTGACTTGGCGGCGTCCTTGGAGCCCTTGAGGAATTCTTCCTTGCTGAGTTTGCCGTCTTTGTCGGCGTCCTTCCTTGTGAACATTTGTTCCGGGGTCATCTTCGGCTTGCCCTTGCCTTCTGGCTTCTTGGCGTCGCCT
>DAORHS010000901.1:0-1958 GCA_035438165.1 Prosthecobacter sp. | reverse complement strand
CGGCAGACCCCGGACTTGCGGAGGCTCGGGCTGCTGCGATGAAATCCTAGTGAAGCCACGGAATTGCGGGCTTTTTCCGCTTGCCGATTCCTAGCATGCCTTTATGATCCGCGTCCTTCCCGGACAGAATTAACGTTTTTATGGCGAGAGTGGGGCCTTCCCCGCTCTTTTTTGTCTGGTGGCATCACGAATTTTTTATGATCAGCGAACTCAAAGCCCTTTTCGACTACTACGAGAAAGAGAAAGGAATCGACCGTGCCAAAATGGTCGAGGCCCTGTCACAGGCATTGCTCGCCGCCTCCAAGAAAAGCATTGGTCCCGCGCGTGAACTGCGCATCGACATCGATCCGGACAAAGGCACCATCAAGGCGTTCGCCAAACTGCTCGCGGTCGAGACGGTGACCAATCGCTGGGAGGAACTCCCGCTCGCCACGGCCAGACGCTTCAAGAAAGATGCCGTCGTCGGCGACGAAATCGAAGTCGAAGTCACGCCGAACAACATGGGCCGCATCGCCGCGCAGACCGCGAAGCAAACGATGCTGCAGCGCCTGCGCATGGCGGAGAAGGAAAACCTCTATGACGAGTTCAAGGACCGCACCGGCGATGTCGTCAGCGGCGTGGTGCGTCGTTTTGAAAAGTCCGACGTGATCGTCGATCTGGGCAAGTTCGAAGGCGTGATGACCTCCAAGGAGCGCGTTTCCACCGAGGACTACACCCCCGGCGACCGCATGCGCTTCTATGTGAAGGCAGTGGAGAAGGACAGCGGACGCGGACCGGAGATCATCCTCTCCCGTGCACATCCGAATTTTGTTCGCCGCTTGTTTGAATTTGAAGTCAGCGAAATCGGCGACCGCACCGTGGAGATCGCCAGCATCGCCCGTGAGGCCGGCTACCGCACCAAGGTGGCCGTGCACAGCGCCGACGAAAAGGTGGATCCCGTGGGCGCCTGCGTGGGCCTGCGCGGAGCACGTGTGAAGAACATCGTCCGTGAGCTGAACAACGAGAAGGTGGACATCATTCGCTGGAAGGCGGATCCCGCCGAGTTCGTGCGTGAAGCTTTGAAGCCGATCAAGGTCATCTCGATCCAGGTGAACCCCGAGAAGAAAGAGGCGCGCCTCACCGTCAGTGATGAAGATCTTTCGAAGGCCATCGGCCGCCGCGGCCAGAATGCGCGTCTGACCTCACGTCTTGTCGGTATGGACCTCGTCATTGAAAAGGATGAGCACGCCGCCGAGGTCTTCGAAGGCCAGATGGGCAGCGCCGTGCATCATCTGATGGAAGCTCTGGAAATCTCCGAGGACGTCGCACGCCAGCTTACGCAGGGCGGCATGGGCGACCTCAAAACACTGGCCACCGGGGTTGATGTGGACGACATCGCCGAAGTGCTCGGTGGTGATTCCGATCTGGCCCGTCAGATTGTCGAAAAGGCCACTGCACATGCTTCAACTCCTCAAGCGGAGTAGCCCCTGTGCCGCCATGACAACGAATTTAAAACAACCCCAACCTTCCCACCAGCCAGCCCCCAACGCCGCTCGCCCGATCCATATCTCTCATGCCCAGCAAGCCCTCATCCTCCAAAAAGAGCAAGCCTTCCACCGACGAAGTCGTTAGCGAAGAACTGCCTGTCGAAAGCGCCAAGCCTAAAAAATCAGGCAAAGACAAGGTGCTTTCGTTGATTGAGGAGAAGAAGCCCCGGAGCAGGGGCGCCACCAAAGAAGGATCGGCACTGCCACCCTTGGGAGCCAAAAAGCCCGTTCCCGCTCCGAAAAAGGAGGAAGAGCCTGCGGCACCCGCCAAACTCACGCTGGATGAGCGCATGGCCGCTGCGTTGAACCTGTTTTAAGATGACGACAAGCCCAAGGTGCGCCGTCGTCCCGATGCATCCCAGCAGCCTCCCCTTCCGCCGACCTCCCTGCCGCTCGAGGACACCACTCCGCAGCCGCACGTTCCCATCGCCC
>DAORHS010000900.1:0-1970 GCA_035438165.1 Prosthecobacter sp. | reverse complement strand
GAGCACGCTCTCGAAAAATCCGGTCATCACCGATCTCTTCGCCGAAAAAGAAGGCTGGCAGCCCGGCCACATCCAGCTCGCCGACGAGGCCGACCTGCTCCTCATCGCCCCCGCCACGGCGAATATCCTCGCCGCCCTGGCCCATGGCTTCGCCAACGACGCCCTCACCGCCATCTCTTTGGCTACGAGAGCGCCGATTTTGATCGCCCCGGCCATGAACGGCAAGATGTGGCAGCATCCCGCCACGCTGAAGAACGTCGAAACGCTGCGCGGCTTCGGCGCTCAATTCGTCGAGCCCGCCGAAGGCATGCTCGCCTGCGGTTACGAAGGTGTCGGACGGCTGGCGGAGGTCGAAACGATCCTCCAAGCGGTCGAATCGGTGCTCAGCGCGAAGAAGTGACCCGTTTGAGCCATTCACGGGCTTTGTCACGCGCAGGGCTTGGTCGCAGTATCCAAGCGTCGTTGTGATTGCGGAAGCCGGTGCTCAGAAAGGTCAGATCGACATTTGGGAGCAGCGGGCGGAGGTATTTCTCGGTCTCCTGAGCGTTGGTGTTCTCGCCGCAGATGAGTTGCGGGCGGTTGCCGAGGCGTTTCAGGCGGACGAGCGCGGACTCACGATCCGAACCTGGATACGGCCACGTTTTGACGCCGTCGTAGTGGCTGTAGGCGAAGAAGCCGCACCAGAGCTTGGCGGTTTCGTCATCGTGGAGGCCGAGGTAGTTGCAGGCGATGGCTCCGCGTGAGAATCCGGCGAGCACTACCTTGGTTTCATCGCCGCTTAAGGCGCGGCAGATGTTTTGAACGCTTTCGCGGAGGTGTTTGAGCGTCGGTTGCGGGTCGTAGGCTGGTTTGTCACCCCACCAGGTGATGGCGATTTGATCGCCCTTCGCATTCAAGTAAGGCACGCAGAGCCAGATGAAGCCGCGCCCGGCGGAGAGGCCGTAGCCGAGATTGCTGCCTTCGGGCAGGCCGGTGCTGACATCGCCGAATTTGTTCGTGTAGCCGCCGTTTCCGGCGAGTTCGACGATCACCGGCCACTTTGCATCCGCTTTCCAGTCGGTGGGCAGATAAAGCACGCTCAGCCCGTGGCGGACGCGTTTGCCGGCGGCGGGCGGACCTTCGGTCAAGGCGGGCACGACGAGATCGGGCGGCACGCTGCGAATGTCCGGCAGATCTGCGGCGACGAGCAGCGAAGGCAGCAACAATGCGATGAGTAGTCCGCGAGTCCCTCGCGGTGGTTTGGGGAAGAAGTGCATCTCGGGTAATTCGCCGCGAGCGGACTCGCGGACTACTTCAACGGCACGCACCAGAGATGACCGCCGGAGGTGATGAAGAGGGTTTTGCCGTCCTTGCCGCCGAAGGCGCAGTTGCAGGCCTCGTCGGGCGCGGTGGGGATGAAGTCGATGAGGCGACCGGAGGGTGAAAGAATGTAGCAGCCGGCCTTGAAGCGGTTCGTTTCATATTCCGTGGCCTTGTTCGTGCCTGCGGCGACGTAAATGCGGCCTGCGGCGTCCATTTTCATGCCGTCGGGGCCGCGACCGTCCTTCCAGTCGAAGAGGACTTTGGGCGGGCCGGTTATGTCACCTTTTTTATCGAGTGTGTAGCGCAGTAGCTTCCGCGAGCCGCCGTGGGTGTTGTTATTGTTGTCGGCGATATAGAGATAACGATCGTCCGGCGTGATGAGAATGCCGTTCGGGCGCTCTAACTTATATCTGTCCGCTCCGCCTTCCACTACCAGCGTCGCTTTACCAGGTGCGTCGATGCGATAGACGCCTTCAACGAGCCGAAAAGGTAAAGCATCCGGATTATCACGCAGGAATTTGTCAAAAACGGCTGGGTTGTAGCCAGCGCTAGTGAAAACAATGCCGCGCCCCGGCTCAAGGGTTCTGTCACGAATCTCCATCCCTTCCCGCTACCCATACCTCGGATCGGTGAAGTAGATCCGGCCCTTCGAGTCCATGCAGAGGTCG
>DAORHS010000899.1:0-1971 GCA_035438165.1 Prosthecobacter sp. | reverse complement strand
GTGGGTGAACTCCGTGCGATGGCCCTGCAAATGCCCGCCGGTCCGCTGCGCGACGCGTTCTCCGCCCAGGCGGCTTGGACGCGGGCCACGAGCGGAGGCTCAGTGCAGGAGGCGCGTGAATTGTTGACCTTGTGTGGCCCGTGCGTCGAGCGGGAGTTCGCCCTCGGCGTCATCGAAGAATCCGTCGCCAAACCATGAACAAGCCAGTCACCTCCCTCCATCGCCGCCAATTCCTCGCCGGACTTCCCGCCATCGGACTGATCGCCGCGCATGCGGCCGATGAACAGCCGTTGGAGCACATCGTCTTCGGCTCCTGCCTCGACACACATGAGCACCCCATGCTCGACCGCACGCTCAGGCTGCCGCGTGATCTGTTCATCTTCATGGGCGACAACATCTATGCCGACAAAGGCGGCGTGCCGATGATGCAGGAGAAGTATGCGCTGCTGAAAAGCAGCCGCTTCTTCCAAGGCCTGAAGAACAAGCCCGTCCTCGCCACCTGGGACGATCACGACTTCGGCCTGAACGACGGTGGCGCCGACTGCACGATCAAAACGGAAGCGCAGGCGGAGTTTTGGAACTGGCTCGACGAACCGGCGAACTCGCCGCGTCGCCAACAGGAGGGTGTGTATCAAGCGCAGACTTTTGGCCCTGCGGGAAAACGCGTGCAGATCATCCTGCTCGACACGCGTTACTTCCGCAGCCCGATGAAGAAGGTGGCAAAGGACAAGGCCATGATCGGCGGCACTGCGGTGCCCACGGACGATGAATCGACGACGGTTCTTGGCGCGGCGCAGTGGAGCTGGCTCGAAAAAGTTCTCAACGAGCCCGCGGACCTTCGAATCGTCGTGTCGAGCATTCAATTCGCCCCCGAGGCGCACGGCGGCGAGAGCTGGGCCAATTTCCCGCATGAGAAGCGGCGCATGCTGTCGCTGCTCAAAGGCCACACCGCCCTCGTGCTCAGCGGCGACCGGCATTGGTGCGAGTTTTCACGCGATGGCGTTTTCGACTTCACCTCGAGTTCGATGACGCAAAAACATCCGCGCGGCACGCCGACGCCGAACAAGAACCGCTGCGTCCCCAAGACCTACCACCTTCCCAACGTGGGACATCTGCACATCGACTGGAACGCGGGCACCCTCACGGTAAAAGTCATCGGAGAAGACGGAGAAG
The DNA here is from genome assembly GCA_035438165.1 of Prosthecobacter sp. Classification (GTDB taxonomy): domain Bacteria; phylum Verrucomicrobiota; class Verrucomicrobiia; order Verrucomicrobiales; family Verrucomicrobiaceae; genus Prosthecobacter. The sequence goes on along the minus strand of DAORHS010000899.1, from coordinate 798 downwards.
CGAAAATCGAGCAGCGAGTGCCGTTCACTGAGCTGCAAGTTTGCTAGCGCATGCGCCTCGTCCTCACATTCACCCTTCTCATCACTCCCGGCATTTTCGCTGCGGAGAAACGTCTCGAATTCAATCGCGACGTGCGCCCGATCCTCGCCTCGAAGTGCTACGCCTGCCACGGACCGGACGAGGAAAAGCGTGAGGGTGACCTGCGGCTCGACATGCGGGATGAGCATCTCGACGCGAAGGAGTTCAATCATCGCATCTCCACCGCTGATCCGGACGACGTGATGCCGCCGCCCAAGTCGCCGAAGCCGCTGACGGGCGCCGAACGCGATCTGCTGCGCCGCTGGGTCGCCGAGGGGGCCGAATACCAGGATCATTGGGCCTTCCTGCCGATCAAACGACCTGCGGTTCCCGCATCGCCAGGCAAGAACCCCATCGATGCTTTCATCGAAGCCAAACTCGCCGAAAATGGGCTTCAACCTGCTCCCGAGGCCAAGCCCATCACGCTGATCCGCCGTCTGTGTCTCGATCTCATCGGCCTGCCGCCGACGCCGTCCGACTTGTCAGACCTGTCCGGCTGGTCAGACGAAAAATGCGCCGCCCTCGTGGACCGTCTGCTCGCCTCCCCGCAATTCGGCGAACGCTGGGCGCGCCACTGGCTCGATGCGGCGCGCTACGCGGACAGCAACGGCTTTCTCGGCGACGGCCTGCGTCCGAATGCGTATCGCTATCGCGACTGGGTCATCGACGCCGTGAACCGCGACCTGCCCTTCGATCAGTTCACCATCGAGCAGATTGCGG
>DAORHS010000898.1:0-1983 GCA_035438165.1 Prosthecobacter sp. | reverse complement strand
GATGGTTCCGGAGGGGCTGCCCGTGGCCATGACCATCGCCCTGGCGGTGGGCATGCAGCGCATGGCACGGCGGGGTGCCATCGTGCGGCGTCTTGCCGCCGTGGAGACGCTGGGGTCCACCAGCATCATCTGCAGCGATAAAACAGGCACGCTCACCAAGAACGAGATGACTGTCACCACGCTGGTTCTGCCGGATGGCCGGCACATCGAAGCCACGGGGTCGGGCTATTCCCCCGAGGGCAGGCTGCTCGCCAGCGGCAGCGACGTCACAGCCGACAGCGATGCCGCGTTAAAAGCTCTGCTGGAGGCCGTCACACTCTGCAACGACGCGAATCTCGTGCCACCCGATGAGGAGGAGTCCCGCTGGCGCCCCCTGGGGGATCCCACCGAGGCCGCCCTGCTCACGATCGCGCTCAAAGGCTGTGTGGAACCCGAAACGCTGCGCCGTCAGTGGCCGCGGCGGGTGGAGATTCCCTTCGACTCCGCCACGAAGATGATGGCCACCCAGCATGGCCATGGCGGGGCCTGCCGCGTATTTTTCAAAGGCGCGCCCGAGAAGCTGCTCGACCTCTGCGATCCTTCGACGCTGGATCCCGCCCAGATGCGTCAGACGTCCGATGAACTCGCCACACAGGCCCTGCGTGTGCTCGCCGTGGCCGAGGTGAACGACACCCCGCTCGATGAGGCGGCCGGCTTTGAACCCTGGCGCGGACGGTTGCGTTTCCTCGGATTGCTCGGCCAGATGGACCCGCCGCGTGATGAGGTGAAGGCGGCCGTGGCCGAATGTCTCGCGGCGGGCATCCGGCCGGTGATGGTCACCGGAGATCACAAAGCCACCGGACTGGCGATCGCCACCGCTCTGGGGATCGCACGGCCGGGAGATGTGGCGGTGGACGGCGGTGAACTCGAGCGCATGCCCGAGCAGGATCTGCGCTCCAGCCTGGATCAGATCTCCGTCTTCGCCCGCGTGCATCCGGTGCAGAAACTGCGCATCGTCGAGGCGTTTCAATCGCAGCGGCAGGTCGTGGCCATGACCGGTGACGGCGTCAACGATGCACCGGCGCTCGCCACGGCCGATGTCGGCGTGGCCATGGGCATCACCGGCACGGAGGTGTCCAAAGGCGCGGCGAAGATCGTCATCACGGACGACAACTTCGCCACCATCGTCAAAGCCATCGAGGAGGGGCGGCTCGTGTATCAGAACCTCAAGAAGGTCGTGCTGTTCCTTTTTGCCACGTCCATCGATGAAGTCGTCGTGCTGCTGCTGGCGCTGCTATGCGGCTACCCGCTGCCTCTGGCGGCGGTGCAGATCCTGTGGATCAACATCGTGACCGAAGGCACGGTGACGGTGAATCTGATCATGGAAGGCCTCGAGGGCGACGAAATGCGCCGCCTGCCCACGCCGATGAACGAGCCGCTCATCACGCGGCCCATGCTGTGGCGCCTGCTGCTCATGGTCAGCACCTCGGTGACGGCCATCTTTGGCTTCTTCGTGTGGCGGCAGACCACCGGTGTTCCGTATGAACTTGTGCAGACGGAAACCTTCACACTCGTCGCCGTGACCCAGTGGTTCAATGTCCTCAACTGCCGCAGTGCCCTCAAATCCTCGTTCAACCTCGATGTGTTTCGCAACCTGTGGCTCGTCGGCGGCCTCGTTCTCGGCAACGCGCTCCACTTCCTCGTCATCTACGCCGGACCGATGAACCGCATCTTCCACACCGTCCCCATTCCCCTCGCCGACTTTTTCCTCATCGGCCTGATCGCCAGCAGCGTGCTGTGGGTGGAGGAAATCAGGAAGTGGCTGGCACGACGCCGAACCGCCGCTCGTTGATTTCTCTGCGGGCCGGGGAGGCACCGACGGTTGATGATCCTTTCCGCCTCAGCGCAGCACCCAGAAGAACACCACGGCCACCGCGGTGGGAAACAAGGCGCCAAGAAACAATCCCAGCGGACTGATGCCTTCCCCCCTAAACGCCTTCGCAT
>DAORHS010000897.1:0-1985 GCA_035438165.1 Prosthecobacter sp. | reverse complement strand
CTCGTCGTTGCCAACGCCGGCCAGGTCAAACCTTCCGCCGAAGCCGCCGCACGCGTGCAGGAGCTGCGCATCCGCGAGTTCGAGATGGCCATCGACTCCGACGCGCCCTACGCCGTCTTCCGCGACAACATCGAGCGCATCCGCACCGACCTCACCGCCTTCCTGAAGAAGGCGAAAGCCGAGGGTAAGCTCGTCCACGGCTACGGTGCCTCGACGAAGGGCAGCACCACGCTGCAATACTGCAACGTCACGCCCGACCTTGTGCCCGCCATCGCCGACCGCAATCCCGTCAAGTGGGGCAAGTACACCATCGGCACGCAGATCAAGATCATCTCCGAAGAGGAATCCCGCGCCGCGAAGCCGGACTACTACCTCGTGCTGCCCTGGCACTTCATGCCCGAGTTCCTCACCCGCGAGACCGAGTTCCTCGGGCGTGGCGGCAAGTTCGTCGTGCCGATGCCGCAGGTTCATCTCGTCGGTTGAATCCGCTCGCCTTGATGCTCGTCTAGGTTTCACACATGGACGATCAACAGGAGCCAATGACGAACCGCAGCGCGCTGCGTCGCCTGCTCACGTTCGCTCGCGGCCACTGGCGCATCGCCGCGTTGCAGTTCGGCCTCGCTGTTGCTGGCACGTCGCTCATCTTCGTATTCCCCGGCGTCGTACGCTGGTTCATCGACGAAATCATCCCACAAAAGCGCGGCGATCTCATCTGGCAGGCGGGAGGACTCGCGATCTTCTCGTTCACGTTGCGTGAAACACTGTTCTACTTCCGCACTCGCGTGAACTGCACCTTCGAGCAGCGCATGATCACCGATTTGCGCGGCCAGCTTCATCGCAAAGTCGAACTCCTCCCTCTGCGCTGGTTCGACCATCAAAGCACCGGCGACATCCTCACCAAGCTCGCCGACGACGTGCCCGCCACGCAGCGCGTTATCCTCGAAGGCATCGAGCAGGGCCTCACCGCGCTGCTGCAAATCCTCATCACCGCCGTCGTCATGCTCGTGGCCGACACCAAGCTCGCCTTGATCGTTCTCGCCCCCACGCCGCTCATCGCCGCCGGTGGCTGGATTTACTCACGCTGGGTTTCGCCACGCGCCACCGCCGCGCGTGAAGCGACGAGCGCACTCAACGCCACGCTGCATGACACGCTCACCGGCATCCGCCAGATCAAGAGCTACACCGCCGAGGAGATGCGGCAGTGGAAGTTCCTCGCCGCCAGCGAGCGCCTCAAAGAGAAGCAAACACGCCTCATGGCTGCCTGGGCCTTCTACGCGCCGTCCATGACCTTGCTCGGCAATCTCGGCCTTGTGCTGCTGCTCATGGCCGGTTCGTGGTGGTGTGTGCGTGGCAGCATGACGCCCGGCCAGTTGATGCAGTTCATCCTGCTCGTCGGTTTTCTCTACGAACCCATCGCCCGCCTCCATGGCGTCAATCAAACACTCCTCAACGGCCTTGCCGCCGCCAAACGCGTCTTCGCCATTCTCGACGACGAAACCGAGGAGGACCTCGATTCCGGTCAGACTTTGCCAAGCATCCGGGGCGAGGTCGAATTCCGCGCCGTTTCCTTCGCCTACCGCGAGGACAAGCCCGTGCTGCACGACATCTCACTGAGTGCACAGCGTCATCAAACCATCGCCATCGTCGGCGCCACCGGTTCCGGCAAAAGCACGCTCTTCCAGCTCCTCACCCGCTTCTACGATCCACAAAGTGGCTCCATCGCACTCGATGGCATCCCGCTGAGCGACCTCAGCAAGCGCTCCCTGCGCCAGTCCCTCGCCTACGTCACGCAGGAGCCCTTCCTCTTTGCCGGAACCGTGCGCGACAACCTCCTCCTCGGCAACCCCGCCGCCACCGACGACGAACTCTGGGCCGCCTTGCACGACGCCTGCGCCGAAGACTTCATCAAACGCCTTCCCGAGGACCTCGACGCCGAAGTCGGCGAGCGCGGTGTCCTCCTCAGCGGCGGCGAGCGCCAGCGCCTC
>DAORHS010000896.1:0-1988 GCA_035438165.1 Prosthecobacter sp. | reverse complement strand
TCGTGTGCCTGGAGCAGCGAACCGGTGGCTCCTGGCAGCACCACGAGCTTCTCACGGTCTTCACGAAAGATGGTCCACAGGCGACGTGCGGTCAGAGCAGCATCGTCCGCCGTTTCCTTCACGCCACGCAGGAAATAGGACAGCCACGCTTCCCAATCACCCGTCTCCCGGATGTGCTGGAGATGCGCGTAGTAGTCGGAGCGGTGCTGTTTGAAGTACAAGCTCAGATAGAGCATCGGCTGCCGCAGCATGCCCTCGGCGCTGAGGATCAGCGCGATGAGCAGGCGTCCGAGACGACCGTTGCCATCGAGAAACGGGTGGATCGTCTCGAACTGCACATGCGCGAGCGCGGCCTTGATGAGTGTGCCGGTTTTCACCGGATCGTTGTGGATGAATTTCTCCAGCGATCCCATGCAATCGAGCACCATGTCCGGCGGAGGCGGCACATGGAGGGCGTTGCCGGGCCGCGTGCCGCCGATCCAGTTCTGCGAGCGACGAAACTCGCCCGGTTGCTTGGTGCTGCCGCGTCCCGAGGAAAGAAGCTGGCCGTGCAACTCGGTGATCAGCCGCAGAGAAATCGGCAGCCCCTCGGCGAGACGTTGCATGCCCAGTTCCAAGGCTGCGACATAACAGGAAACCTCGGCAACGTCATCCAGCGGCACTCCGGGTGCGAGATCCATTTCATGAGTGAGCAGGTCGTTGAGCGATGACTGTGTGCCCTCGATCTGCGAGGACAGCACCGCCTCCTTTCGCACATAGGAATACAGAAATGCCTGCCGGTCAGGCAGCACGTCGATCTGGCCGTCCAGCCGCCCGATGGCGAGCGAGGCATCCTGAAGTTGCTCATGCAGCGACTCATCCAGCACGATTGCGGGCATCGGCGGGAGCGGCGCTGGCACAAACGCCTGGCACTGTTCTCCCAAGGTGGAGACAGGAACGAAATGGCCGGTGAGTCCTCGGTTCATCAATTAAAGAAACAATGAGCTTTCTTTAATTTGGGCCAGAAGATCGAAAGTTTCTATCGTTTTGTGGCTATGAATGAAAGAAAACATGCCTGGTCTTTCATTTGGTCGCCTCAAATGTCAGAAACTGAAGTTTGCCGCTCTCAAGCAGGCACAGGCACCAGCTTCTCCAGCTCCTCCGCCGCCTTTTCCCAATCGCTGGTGAATTTGGGGATCTTGGTCTCCACGGCTTCCAGTTCAGCGCTGAGGGCGCGGAACTGGGCGGCGTCGGCGTAGGTCGCTTCTTCCTGGAGGAGGTTGACGATCTCGTGCTTGCGCTTGTCGAGTGTGGCGAGTTCCTGCTCGATCTTGAAAATGCGCAGGTCGAGTTCCTTCTTGGCTTTGCTGTAGGCATTGCGTGCATCGGCCTCGGCACGGCGCTGCTGCTTGCTCTTGGGTGGTTCACGGACGGCGGGAGCGGCCCAAGTGGTCGGCTGGGCGTTGTGCAGCGTGGCAGTCAAGGCTTCGCGGGCGGAACCGGACTTGGTTTTGTCGAGGTAGTATTGGTAATCCCCGGCGTAAGGCGTGATGACGCCGGCGCTGACGTGCAGGACCTGCTTGGCCATCTGGCGGATGAAGTGAACGTCATGGCTGATGAAGACGAGCGTGCCCTCGTATTGCTCCAACGCGCCGATGAGGGCGTCGATGCTGCCCATGTCGAGATGCGTCGTCGGCTCGTCCATGAGCAGGAAGTTCGGCGGATCGAGCAGCAGGCGCACGAGCACGAGACGGCTCTTTTCACCGCCGCTGAGCACGCCGACGGGCTTGAAGACGTCGTCGCCGTGAAACAGGAACGAACCGAGCAAGGTGCGGCACATGTTTTCACCGGGACGGCTCGGCAGGTCCATGGCGGACTCGAGAACGGTGTGGCGCATGTTCAGCACGTCGCCGCGATACTGGGCGAAGTAGCCTAGCTTGACGTTGTGACCGAGTTCGCAGGCACCGGCCTGCGGCGTGAGTGCTCCGGCGAGGAGTTTGAGCAACGTC
>DAORHS010000895.1:0-1991 GCA_035438165.1 Prosthecobacter sp. | reverse complement strand
CCACGCGGAATGATCTGGAAGCCGGGCACCGGCTCGCGGAAATGAACGCCATCATTGCTGACCACGAGGCCGAGATCGACACGCACACCGAGGTTCCAACTTGCCCCTTTCGGCGGTGCTTGCTCCGCGTCCTGCCACATGCCGTGCAAGCCAATCATGACGTTATTGCGATTCCAGAGGCCCGCGCCCATGTGCATCTGCTGGCCTTTCACCGGCGGATCGGAAAGCTGGCCGGGCCGCGCATACGACATCGCCTTTGCCTTCGACCACGTTACAAAATCTGGCGAGCGATAGGCCAGCATGTCACGACCGATGTCGCTTCCATCCGGCCTCCAAGACCACGGGCTGAGAAGCTGGCCCGTCGCGTAATAGAAGTCGCCGAAGCGATACAAGCCGCTCACCTCGAAACGTTCGCCACCCGCATTCGCCGGGTGATCCCCGACGCACTTCCATTTCAGGCCGTCCGCGCTCGTTGCGGTGACAAAGGATCCCCAGCGCTTCTCATTCGGCCCGATTTTGCTGCGCCCGCCTTTCACCTCGTCAAAGGGCATGTGGGCGATGTAGGCGCACTTGTAACGCTTCGCTGGATTAGGCTCTTCGGGTTCGTAAAGCACGGAGAGGAAGTCATTCACGCGAGTCATCGAGTGAGGATCGCCCTCAATGAGGCAGATGTTGTTCTTTTTGCTGCCGTTGAAGTCCACAAGGCCCAGCTCTGGCTTCGTCCACGTCACGCCGTCCTTGCTCTCCGCATAGCACATCGGCCGCCACCAGCCGGGGGCCTGGCCTTTGACGATTTCCGGCTCATGCATGCCGAGATACCACATGCGGAAGGTGTCGCCCTGTTTCAAAACGGTGCCGTAGAGGATCGCGTGGCCGGCATCGGGCGAACCGGGCGGGCCGCTGCGCAGCACCGGATTTGCCGGATGCTTTTGCGCCGTCTCCAGCGTGAGCTTCAGATTGTGCTGCCAGGCGATGTTGTGATCATCAAAGGCAAAGAACACCTGCTCGGCGGCGTGCAGGGGCAAAACGATGGCGACGAGTATGGCTGTGAATTTCATGGCTGGATGTAAATAACGTTGAGACGGATGTCGGTGCGCCTGGCACCTTCAAAGATGACATGCAGGCGGACGCGCTCGGGCAGTTTCGAGTCTTCGGCCCATTGAATGGGCGTTTGAAAGCCGCTTTGACGAACGATGGCCGTGCGTCCCGAAATCGGACGTTCGTGATGGTCGAGTAGTTCGATGCGCAGCGCGGCATCCGCGCCCAAGCCGTCCGCATTGATGAAAAATCTCGGCTTCGTCACGGCTATCGAGGCCGTGACGAGTTCCGCCGTCACCTGGGGCAGTTGATAGTCCCCCGGTCCCTCGCTGCTCGTATCGACAACGAGATCGGCGAAGCGATCACGCGGCAAAACCGCAACGCCGACACCACCACGTGGCTGCGGCGTGCCACCGGTCGGACGCGGATCCCAGGTGCCGTAGTAGAGGAGCGTCTGCGTGCCGATGTTTTCAAAGCCCTGGCCCTGAATCAACCCGCCCTGATCCCATTCGCCATCCTTTCCTCGCTCCAGCAGGGGCCACTCGTGTTTGGGCTCGCGAAACTTGTGGCCGTCATTGCTCAACACAAAGCCAAGATCGACCCGCACGTCCTTCCATTCCACCGCGCCATGCCAGCGCCCGTAAATGCCGAGCAGCACGTTGCTGCGGTTCCACACGGCGATACCTTCATGGTTCTGCTCGCCCTCGCGACTGCGCCCCGCGCCGAGATACTCATGCTGTGGCGTGCGCACAAAGGCCAGGGCGCTCGTGGTGGACCAGTTCACAAAATCCGCGCTGCGATGCAGCCGCACCACGCGCCCTTGATAGTGATGTGTGTGAGGCATCGCGTTCTGCGCCGTGTGGAAGTACTGGCCGTCCCACTGATACAAACCGCAAGCTGGCTCCAGATGAAAACCGGGCACCAGCAGATCTTCCTTGCGCAGTTCGGCCTTG
>DAORHS010000894.1:0-1998 GCA_035438165.1 Prosthecobacter sp. | reverse complement strand
TCTTCCGCGACTCGATTTTCCTCCATTCGCAGATCGAAACGGCCTACGGGCCAGTGCGGCTCGACAACTCCGGCTGGTTCCGCCTGCGCACGGACACGCAGAAGCTGACCACCTTTGGCAGTTACCCGAGTACGAACCCCTGGGGCGTCACGTTCGACGACTGGGGCCATCACATGGCCAGCCACCCGATCTTTGCGAACGCCTTCCACGCCACGAATCCTCCGTATCCGGAGCAGCATCCCGGCGCCGGCAAAATGCCCGCCTATTCCGGCACCTGCGGGCAGGAGTTCATCGACTTCGACTTCTGGCCGCAGGAACTCCAGGGCGGCTTTCTCAAGGCGCGCTACAAGCCCACGAACAACATCGAGATGCATCAGTGGATCGAGATGGACGACCACTTCGAGGAAAAGAAGATCGGCGACCTCATCTTCTCCACGAACCTCAGCTTCATCCCCACCGATGTGAAAGCCGGCCCGCGCGGCGACTTCTACATCTGCGACTGGTACAATCCGATCAAAGGCCACGCGCAGTATTCGCTGCGCGATCCGCGCCGTCTGCGCACCAGCGGCCGCATCTGGCGCATCGTGCCGAAAGACGCGAAGCTCCCCGATGCGCCTGAAATCGCCGGAGCGCCGATTCCCGCGTTGCTCGATCTCTTGAAGAGCCCGCACTACCGCTGGCGTTACCAGGCCAAGCGCGAGCTGCATGAACGCAGCGCCGCCGAGGTCAAAGCCGCGCTCGACGCCTGGGTGGCGAAACTCGATCCGAAAGACGCCCGTTTCCGTCATCATCAAACCGAGGCGATGTGGACCTGCCGCACGATCAGCACGGAGAACCACGCCTTGCTCACCGAACTGCTCAACTGCGACGAGCATCACGCCCGCGCTGCCGCGACGCAGCAGCTTCGCTACATCGCGCTGCCGGATCGCATCGAGCAGCTCCGCAAGCGCGCGAATGACGACAACGCCCTCGTGCGCATGGAGGCCGTCATCGCCGCCAGCTACATCGGGACGCAGGAGGCGCTGGATGCTGTCCTCGGCGTGCTCGACAAGCCCATGGGCGACCATTTGACCTATGCCATACGCACCGCACTCGGCAGCGAAGCATTGTCACGTCACTGGAAGACAGAAGCCAATCCAAAGATCACCGCGTTCATGGATGCCTTCGCGAAGAACTACAAACGCGGCCCCTTTGAACGGGCGAAGACCGCCGAGGAAACCGCCTTCGACAAGCAGCCCGGTGTGGCCCGCATCACCATCAACTGCGTGCGCGAGCGCATGCTCTACGACAAGACCGAGTTCAGCGTGAAGCACGGCCAGCCCGTGAGCCTCGTCTTCAACAACCCCGATGCCACCGCGCACAACCTCGCCATCTGCAAGCCCGGCTCCGCCGAGGAAATCGGCATGGCCGGCAATGAAATGGCCAAGGATCCCGAAGGCCTCAAAAAAGACTTCATTCCACCAACGGACAAAATCCTGCATCACACGAAGCTGCTCAATCCCAACAGCACCGAAACCCTGCGCTTCACCGCCCCCGCCGAACCCGGCGACTACCCCTACGTCTGCACCTTCCCCGGCCACTGGGTCATCATGCGCGGCGTGATGCATGTGAAGTAACGGGGCATTCCTGCCCCGCTCAGGACAAGGCCGGGCAATCGGGGCATTCGTGCCCTTGTCAGGACGGAAACGGGCCAGGAATGGCCCGGTTACTGCCCCTTTCCTTTCGGCGTTTTCTTCACCTTCTTTTTCGCGGGCTTCTTTTGGGTCGGCGGCTCTTCTTCCATCACCGCAGACGCCTCCATGCTCAAATCGATGCCAAAGATCGCCGAGAGGTCAGCGCCGGCCAGATCACCCGTGTTTGCAGAAAGGTCCGTGATCGCCGCACTGCTCGCATTGGAGAGCAGCTCCGCCTGATCCACACCACGCAGGGTGAAAAGCAGCTCAGGCTTCGTGTCCAGCAGCACGCCCACGCCATAGAGCACGGCGGACACATGCTTGC
>DAORHS010000893.1:0-2004 GCA_035438165.1 Prosthecobacter sp. | reverse complement strand
CGACCGCGTCTTCAACGGCCGCCTCACGCCCTTCGTCGCCGGCTTGATGGAGCGGGAAGATGTCTCGCAAGATGACCTCGCCGCCCTTCGTGAGGTGCTCGCCCAGGCCGAGAAGAAGCTGAAGAAATAACCAAGGTTCAAAAGCCAATGACCAAGGAACCCCCAGCCACCAAGCACCAAAACTTTTCCTGTCGCGGACTCGTTGGTCATTCGGGATTTGAGTCATTCCTTGGTCATTGGAGCCTGGTCATGGGTCATTCCTTCGCCATTCGTCATTCGGATTTCGTCATTCCCACTCCGCGCACCGTCTTCGCCCTATGATCACCTCAGACGCCCTCCTCCACTGGCTGCTGCGCACTTCCTTGGAAGCCAGCATCCTCATCCTGGCCGTGCTCGGCCTGCGCATGATGCTCGGCACCCGCCTCAGCCCCGCATGGCGCATCGGCCTGTGGATGCTCGTCGGCGCGAAGCTGATGCTCCCCGCCTTCATCCCCGCCGGTTTCGGCCTCGGCGGCTGGTTCCCACGGAGCGCGAGTATGGCGAATGCCTACTCGCCTGATCTCCCCAGCGCGTCGCCGTCCACCACACCAGCCATCACTCCCACCGCCCCCATCCAAGAAGTGGCGAGTGGTCTGCCGACACACTCGCTCTCCGACATCTCGCAAGCCTCAGACATTCGTCATTCACCATTCGTCATTCGTCATTTCGCGCTAGCAGCCTGGCTCATGGGCTCTGCCGCTGTTTTGCTCATGGCCTTCGCCCGCCAGCTCAGCTTCGACTCTCTGCTGCGCCGCCGTCCTCGTGCCACATCGCCTTACCTCCGCGCTCTCGTTGCCAGTCTTGTGCATAAAGCCGGTGTCAAAAAGCCCGTCAGCATCGTCCTCATGCCCGCAGGCACCACGCCGGCCATGGTCGGCATCCGTCAGCCGAAACTGCTGCTGCCGGAGGACTGGGACACGCGATTTGACGAGCGCAGCCTGCGCCACGTGATGCTGCATGAGTTGCTGCACGTGAAGCAGCATGATCTGCTCTGGAACTGGGCCGCCACCGCCGTGCAGGCGCTGCATTGGTTCAATCCGCTCGTGTGGTTCGTCGTCAGCCGCTTCCAAGCCGACCGCGAACTGCGCTGCGACGCGGGCGCGCTGGACATTCTCGCGCCATCCGAGCGCCTCGACTACGGGCACACACTGCTGCGCATCCAAGAAACCTTTTTCGCACCACCGGCCATTGCAGGGTTGGCTCCATGTGTGCGCAACCACCCCACCCTGCGTCAACGCATCCTCATGATCGCCACCCCAACCACCCGCCAGCCCTGGCTTCACGCGCTGCTCGTCCTCACGCTCAGCCTCCTCGTCGGTTATTCCTTCACCACCGCCCGTGCTCAGGAAAAAGAAGTGCCGCCGAAAGTCCGCGGCGGAGAAACTCCCCGCAGTGCTGAAACCGGGAAGCCAGCCACGGGCGAACGCGAAGGCGGCGAGAAGAAACCCGCCATGCGCGAAGGCGACGGCGGCGCCCGCAAGCCCGGCGCTCGTGATGGTGATGGCGGCGTGAAGAAGCCCGGCACAGGAGACGGCGAAGGTCCCCGCAAACCTGGTGCCCGTGATGGTGAAGGCGGCGTGAAGAAGCCCGGCACCGGAGACGGCGAAGGCGCTCGCAAGCCCGGCATGCGCGATGGTGACAAACCGCGCACGGGTGAACGCGATGGCGACAAGCCTCGCACCGGCGAACGAGATGGCGACAAACCGCGCACAGGCGCTCGTGATGGAGAAGGCATGAAGAAACCCGGTGCCCGCGATGGCGAAGGCTCCACCAAAACCCGCAAAGGCGAAGGCGACTCCGCCTCCGTAAAGAGCAGCGAGGTGATCACCATGCACGTCACCGCCAGCGGCGACACCGTCCTCATCAACGGTGAAAAACGCCCCATCAGCGGCCTCCGCGGTCACCTCAGCACCTTCCTGCCCGAACACCCCGGTGCCAAAGTCATCGTCTCCGGCGATCCCGACA